>JBKJSR010000348.1:0-4845 GCA_046594355.1 Bryobacter sp. | reverse complement strand
CGATTACTACACTTACTTTGCGGTTCCGCAATGAGTGAGGATAGCGTCAGCGTCAGGAGAGGTCTTGGGACAAAGGGAGATCAGTTTGGGTGAAGTCGCCGTCCTTAAAAAGCAACGGGAGTTCTGTCTGCTTTGCCGTTGCATAGACGATGCAATCCCCGAAATTGAGGGCGGCCTTGTGACGGCCTTTGCCAAAGCGGATAAAAGCCCCGGCAGCGAGGTGCCAATGTGCTTCTGTAAACGGAATGATTTGAGCTTCGACCCGCTGGACAAATGCTTCGACCAGGGGAAGAGCGTCCTTGCCGATCCGGTTGGTCAAAACCATGTGAGTTTCGAGTAGTGTGGCGGCACTGACGGCGACTAGCTTGGACAGCTCGATGCGGGACTGGATCTGTTGCCATCCCGGCTCCTTGAGCAGGACGGCAATGATTGCCGAGGAATCGAGAAGCAAAGCTTAGACGCCTCCCGGACCGAAACCCAAAATGTCTTCGAGATCGGATTTAGAAACTGACTTGCCGAGTACTTTTTTGGGGATGGCAGGCCAAATATGAGTTTTCAGGAATTGCTCCAGACTCTGCTTTTTATTGCCTCCTTGAGCCAGGTTCAAGCGGTCACGGCGATCCAGGAGCGCTTGGCGGACGGCTTCCGTTTTGGATTCGCCGGTCAAGGCCGCCAGTTCAGCGGCAAGAGCCTCGACTTCCGGATTCTTGAGAGTCAGCGCCATTACTGCATTTTAGCAAAATTCAGTAATTGCTCCAGAGAAGACAGCTACCAACTATCTGGAAGATCTTGTGAAGAGCTATGAATGCGCGCGGAGTTCCTGGGCCAGAGCCACGAGGCTGATCGCTTCGATGTTCGCGGCTAGCTGAAAACGATCATCGCCGGCGTGAACGACGAAAGAGCGGGCCGGATTGAGATCGTGTCTAGCTTGATGAAATCCTCGTTCTAGTTTGGGGGAGAGGCGGCGCTTGATCTCGATGGCCTAGAGTGAAGTGTCGGCATGCTCCAGGATCAAATCGATTTCGGCACCTACCGCAGCGCGGTAGAAAAGAGCCGTGCTGAGCCAAGGCAAGAAGCTCAGCAACGTTTCGATGACGAAGCCTTCCCAACTTGTGCCCACCACGGGATGACGAAGCAGGTTGTTCATAGAGTCGATGTTGAGAAGCGCGTGGAGCAGGCCACTGTCGCGGACATAGACCTTGGGTGATTTTGCCAGCCGTTTGCCAAGATTTGCGCGGTAAGGCGGCAGGCGGCGCACCAGTAGCAGGTCGACCAGGAGGTCAATGTAGCGGGTGACAGACTGCGTGCTGACTTGAAGAGAGCGGGCGAGTTCAGAGGCATTCAACATCGAGCCCTGGCGGTGGGCCAGCATGGTCCAAAGTCTCTGGAGAGCTTCCGCTGGGAGGCGCGGCCCGAACATTGGGATATCGCGTTCGAGGTAGGTGCGGATGAAATCCTTGCGCAGCGCCAGGCTCGCCGGATCGCTTTCCGTCAGATAGCTATCTGGAAAGCCTCCCCGCAGCCACAGGTTTTGCCGGGCAGTACTTGCGTCTTCGACCTCCATCGCAGTAAGGGGGGTCATATCGATATAAGCGATGCGACCGGCGAGGCTTTCACCGGACTGACGGAGTAGGTCCATGGAGGCAGAACCGAGAATCAGGAAGCGGCCTTTGCCTTTTTTCTTGCGGCGGCCTTTGTCGATCACGCCGCGCAGAGTCTGGAAGAGTTCAGGCATGCGGTGGATTTCGTCCAGGATCACGAGCTTGTCTTCGGTGGATTCGAAATAGAGTGCGGGGCTGGCGAGCCTTGCGCGGTCTTCGCTGTTTTCGAGGTCGAGATAGATGGCACCGCGAGGCTTTGCGACTTCGAGAGCGAGAGTAGTCTTGCCAACCTGCCGGGGACCGATGAGGGCAACGGCGGACTGGAGACGGAGGGCCTCTTCGACTTGGCTAGTGACCAATCTAGGGATCAGCCTTGTAATTTATCCATCTCGTGGACAATTGACAAGGATAATTATGATCTGGGGCATTGAGGGCTTGGGGTTAAGGCTAAGACCGGCTAACGGTCGCGGCTATGTTGGCCGGTACGCAGACGGACTTTGCGTTAGGTCCCAGGCGAGATGAAATGTTTCGATTGTCGGCCTTGCTCTGCCGTGGAGCGACCTGGGCGGCCTTTTGTGCCGGGACTGGATCTCGCGTCAGCCCTTGGACAGGACGGCTTTTGAGATGTCGTTGTAGAGGACGAAGACGACCATCATCAAGAGGAACGCGAGGCCAAACTGTAGGACACGTTCTTTGAGCCGCAGGGAGAGATCGCGGCGGCGGATCATCTCCACCAGCAATACCAGAATCATTCCACCGTCGAGGATCGGGATGGGGAGGAGGTTGAAGATGGCGAGGTTTAGGCTGACCATGGCCATAAGGGAGAGGAAGTCGGCAGCGCCTTCCTTGGCGGCAGCGGCGGCCATGCGGGCGATGCCGACGGGGCCTTCAAATTGTTTGGGAGAGAGGCGCATCTGCACCACTCCCTTGAGGTAATCGACAATCATCGTGGCCCCGCGCAGGTTGTAAGCAAAACTTTGTTTGAGGGCATCGATCGGGCCAAGGGAGACCAGCACATACTTGGGCTCAAGCTGGATGCCGATCATCCAGCGCTTTTCGGTGTCGCTGAACTTGGGCTGGACACTGACTTTGTTGCGCACGTTCTGGCGCTCATAGATAAGGTCTACGGCTTTGCCTTCGCTTGCGCGGACGATCTCGATGAGTTTGGTGAGGCTGCGTACCGGAGTAGTGTTGACACTGATGACTACGTCGCCCGGTTCGAGACCAACTTTTGCGGCATCGTAACCTTTGAGAATGTACTTGATGCGGATCTCACTCTGTTCGCGCCAACCGGCATAACCGACCTGGCTCTTCTCGTCGGTTTTTGGGGTCACGGTTAAAGGAAGTGTTGTCTCTCCGCGTTTGACGGTGAAGGCGAATGCCTTATCGGCACCAGTCAGTTCCTTGACCATCACATCTTCCCATTTGGGGTTTTTCAGGCCATCGAATTCGACGATGGTGTCGCCTTCCTGCACTCCCGAGGAAGCGGCTGGCGTTCCTTTTTCGACATGGCCGACGATGGCGGGCCCATCGGCGTTGACGAGCTTTGGAAATTGATACATGAAGAGGCCCGCGAGCAGACCGATGGCGAGCAGGATATTCATTGCGGGCCCAGCGGCGGCGATAAAGAGGCGCTGGTATCTGGGCTTGTTCAAGAAACTGCGCGGATCGGGATTGGTGCCTGGATCGACCGCCATATCGTCCTGGCCAAGCATCTTGACATAGCCGCCGAAGAGGATCGCGGAGAAGCGGAAGTCTGTTTCTCCGATCTTGAAGCCGAAGAGGCGCGGACCGAAGCCGAGGGAGAATTGTTCTACCTTCACATCGCAAATCCGGGCCGCCCAATAGTGGCCCAACTCGTGAACGACGATCATCACGCCCAAGAGGACGAGCAACCAAAAAACGCTGTTGAGGAATTCCATGTACTGACTTCAGTGTATGAGATGCGCCGCAGTGTTATCGGGGTTCAAGGAGCCTTTTAGCGGCGGGAGGCGAATTGGGCCTGGAGGAGTTCGCGGGCGACGGTGCGGGACTGACGGTCGACTTCGAGCAATTCGCCGATTGAGGTGGGGTGGGAGACGGGGATGCGGGCGAGGGTTTCGGCTACTGTCGCGGCAATTGCCGGGAAGGGGATCTCGTTTTTGAGAAAGGCCTCGACGGCGATTTCGTCTGCGGCGTTGAGGGTGCAGCCAGCACTGCCTCCGGCGCGGATGGCCTGATAGGCGAGACCGAGCAGCGGGAATTTGTCCCAGTCGGGAGGATGGAAATCCCACTGGTGGACTTGGTCCCAGCACAGCTTCGGCACCGGAGCATTGGAGCGTTCCGGGTAGGTGAGCGCGTACTGGATGGGCATCCGCATATCGGTAGCGCAGACCTGCGTGATGACACTGCCATCGTTGAATTCGACCATCGCGTGGACCTTGGACTGGGGGTGGACGACAACTTCGACCTCGTCGGCGGAGAAGTCGAAGAGCCAGCAGGCTTCGATCACTTCAAAGCCTTTGTTCATCAGCGTCGCCGAATCGATGGTGATGCGGGGCCCCATTTTCCAGGTGGGGTGATTGAGCGCCTGGGCGGGAGTGACATTGTGGAGATCTTCTTTGGGGGTGTTGCGGAAGGGCCCGCCGGACGCGGTGAGGATGAGCTTGACGGCTTCGTTGCGCTTGCCGGCGCGGAGGCACTGGTGGGCACCATTGTGTTCACTGTCGACGGGCAGCAATTCCGATGCGTAGAGCCGGGTGGCCGCCATGACGAGTTCCCCGCCCGAGACGAGTACTTCTTTGTTGGCCAAGCCGATGCGTTTGCCGAGTTTGATGGCTTCGTAGGTGGCCTCCAGACCGGCGACGCCAACGATGGCGGAGAGTACGAATTCGACATCGGGATCGGTGGCGGCGAGGATGCGTGCGGCTGCACCGAATTCGAGTTGCGGCCAGCGGCTCTTGGCGAGGCCAAGGGAGTTGAGTTCGGCAGTGAGCTTTTCGCGGCCGGATTCGTCGGCGACGACGGCTAATTTGGGGTGGAATTCGAGAATCTGCTGCGCGAGCAGGGACACGTTGCCGCCAGCGACGAGCGAATGTATCGCAAAGCGATCACTCCAGCGCCGCACAACATCCAAAGTATTCACCCCGATGGAGCCAGTGGACCCCAAAACCGTCATCAGCTTCATGGCTGCTTTATGGTATCGCCGATTGCCAGGTGACGAGGGGATTTTCGATGCGGCAGGGGTGAGGAGCGGCTCCGAAAG
>JBKJSR010000259.1:0-9426 GCA_046594355.1 Bryobacter sp. | reverse complement strand
GGAATTTAAGGTCCTCACGAACACGTTTGGCCCGCAATATGGCCGCAGCGGAGGGGGTGTGATTAACGTCGCTACCCGTGCCGGGTCCAATGAGTACCATGGCACGGTTTATGAATTTTTCCGTAACGACAGGCTGCGTGCGAACAACTTTTTTGCCAACGCCCGCGGCCAGAAGCGAGGCGTATTTCACTACAACCAATTTGGTGCCGCCGGCGGGGGCCGAATCATCAAGGACAAAACTTTTTTCTTCGCCGAATATACCGGCCACCGCGAAGACATCGCCGGAGCACCCGGGATCCTCACTGTCCCTACCGACCTACAACGACGCGGCGACTTTAGCCAGACCCGCAATCGCCAAGGCGATCCAGTTACGATTTATAACCCATTCTCGACACGAACTGTAAGCGGCGGTTTTGTTCGCGATGTGTTTCCAGGTAACATCATCCCCGCCAACAGTCAAAGCCGCGTTGCCCAGAACCTGTTGAAGTTCCTACCCGCCGCCAACCGTCCGGGCGAAGGCCCAGCCATAATCAATAACTATGTCTGGGCCGCTAACCAGGCCATCAATTCGAACCAATGGACTGCCCGCATCGACCACCGCCTCTCCGACAAACATTCGCTCTTCGGCCGCATCAGCCGCAATACCGGAGACAACGGTAACAACGGCCCTTTCGGCAACATCGCCGACAGTGTACTTGGCTCAACTGTCAATCGCGTCTGGAACGGCGTGGTCAATACCACTTCGGTTCTCTCGCCCACGCGCATTCTAAACCTGCGCTTTGGTGCTACGCGTCGTTTTGAGGGTCGCATTCCACTGGCCGACGGCAAGGTGAACCTGGCTGAATTGGGCTTTGCCGCAAACGTCGCAGCCGGTGCGCAGGACCAAATCTTTCCTACTGTTTCCATTGCCAACTACGCGCAACTTGGGCCGCCGGTAGGAGACCGCATTCGCCGTGGCAATGAGGTCTATACGCTTGTTGGCGAGCAAACTGAAATTCACGGGCGTCACACCATCGTTTACGGTGCCGATGTCCGTCTTTACAATCAGACGCCCTTCCAGGCGGGTGCCTCTGCCGGCAGCTATAGCTTCGGCCTAGGACAAACCCAGGGGCCAGATCCCTTGCGCGCCACACTCACTGCCGGAGATGGTCTCGCTTCTTTGCTCACAGGCTTTGGGACCGGAGCGATCCAGCGAGTGCCCGCTCTGGCGATCCGTAACATGTACTATGCGTTTTTTGTTAACGACGACATCAAGCTGCAGCGCCTTACTATCAATATTGGTGTCCGCTATGAATACGATCAGCCCCGCACCGAACGCTACAACCGTTTTGCGAATTTTGATTTCACCGCTCCCTATCCAGTGAACGTGCCTGATCTTCCTGGTCTCAAAGGCACCCTTAAATTCGCCGGCCGGAATGACGTCCCCCGTGGACAGTATGAAGGCGCGCCACTGAACTTCGGCCCCCGCATTGGTCTCGCCTATCGCGTCAGCAATAAGTCTGTTGTCCGCGCCGGCTATGGCATCTTTTACGCCCCGCGCTTCGGCACCACCAGCGGTGCCGGTTTTGGTACTCCAGGCTCTGATATCACAACGCCGTGGGTCTCCAGCCTTGATGGCGTCACGCCTCTGACTACGCTAGACAATCCCTATCCCAATGGCATTTTTACGCCGCCCACCACGCTGGCCGAACGCCTTCAGACCGGCCTTGGCGTGGTGATCATGGATCGCGGCAACAAATCCAACAACTACAACCAGCAATGGAATTTTACGCTTCAGAATCAGATCTGGGGCGGTCTGTTAATTGAAGCCAGCTACGCGGGCAATCGCGGTGTTCGCATTCCCATCGGTCTTGATTTCAATCAAGTCAACCCCATCTACCAGTCTCTCGGTTCCCGTCTCAATGCGCAGGTTCCCAACCCCTTCTTCGGGCTCACGAACACCGGTATTTTGGCCCAGCGTACCGTTGCGCAGAGCCAGCTTCTCCGCCCCTATCCGCAATACGGAAGTGTCTCTACCAATAACCCCGCCGTGTCGCAAAATATGGGCTCCTCCTCATACCATGCACTCCAGCTTCGCGCGGAGAAACGCTTTGCGCGCGGCTATAACTTCCTGGCAACCTATACGAAGTCGAAGCTGATCGACAATGGTTCGGGCCGCATTTTCGGCGAAAGCGCTTTCGTCCCCCCTGTGCAGAATGTCTATAACCTTGCCGCCGAACGCGGACTTTCGGAAGGCGATGTATCGCAGCGTCTCGTACTTAGTCACACGGTGGAGTTACCCTTTGGCAAGGGACGCGCTTTTCTTGCTTCTGCCCCTGGCGCAGTGCAACTTTTGGCGGGCGGCTGGTCTCTTGTCGGTGCCGCCACTTTCACCACGGGCTTTCCTCTTGCGCTCACTTCCTCCGGCAATAGCGGCGTAGGCGGTGGAGTGCTGAGACCTAACTCCACAGGGCGCTCCGCTGAACTGGAGGGTCCAACTCAGACCCGTCTCAACCGCTACTTCGACATCTCACAATTTACTGTCCCCGAGCCCTTTACCTTCGGCAACGTTTCTCGTACCTTGCCCGACACCCGTGGCCCAGGCCGTAGAAACTACGATCTTGCACTGCAGAAGAATTTCCTGATCCGGGAGCCCTTCTCCCTGCTCTTCCGCACCGAGGCTTTTAATTTGTCCAACACGCCATACTTCTTCCGCCCCGGCCAAGGCCTTGGTTCGGCAACCTTTGGCGTTATCAACGCATCGAGTGGTGAGCGGCAGGTACAATTCAGCCTGAAACTCCTCTTTTAAATTTATGAACCGACGCGCCTTCTTCCTCGTTCCAGGCTTGGCCTTCGCGCAGAGCCCGAATTCAGATCCAAGTCCCGATGCCCGCGAAATCGGCACCGGCAAGCTCATCCCAGATGAGTATTACGCCGACCAACCCTATATCGTCAAGACCAATGACGGTGCCTGGCTCTGCGTCATCACCACCGGCAGTGGTCATGAAGGCGATGGCGGCCAGCATGTGATCAGCATGCGCAGCACCGATCGCGGAAAAACGTGGGAACACGCCGTCGACGTCGAGCCTGCCAAAGGCCCAGAGGCATCTTACGCCGTCATGCTCAAGGCACCCTCCGGCCGGGTCTACGTATTCTATAACCACAACACCGACAACGTGCGGAAGGTGATCGCCGACAAGCCCGCCTACAAAGACGGCTTTGTCACTCGTGTCGATAGCCTGGGCCATTTCGTTTTTAAGTACAGCGACGACCACGGCCGAACTTGGTCCGCACAACGTTTTGAAATACCCCAGCGCGACTTTGAGGTGGATCGCAAGAATCCCTATGGCGGCAAGATCAAATTCTTCTGGACTGTGGGCAAGGCTTTCTCACATAAGGGTGCCGGTTACGTGCCTCTCCACAAGGTTGGCGGATTCGGCGAGGGCTTCTTCACCTCGAGCGAAGGCGTGCTCCTGCGCAGCGCCAATATTCTCACTGAAGCCGATCCCAACAAGATCCAGTGGCAGACCTTACCCGATGGCGACATCGGCATGCGGACTCCAGTAGGTGGCGGACCAATCGCCGAAGAGCAATCCTTCTCCGTTATGAGCGACGGATCTTTTTTTTGTGTTTTTCGCACGATAGATGGCTATCCTGCCTGTACCTATAGCCGCGACGAAGGCCGCACCTGGGAAGCCTCGCAGTACATGCGCTATGCCAACGGGCGGCTCATGAAACACCCGCGCGCCGCCAACTTCGCGTGGCGCTGCGAGAATGGCAATTACCTTTACTGGTTCCACAATCATGGCGGCCGATTTATTCGCGAGCACCCGCGCCGGCGCACGATTGCTTACGAAGACCGCAATCCGGTCTGGCTCTCCGGTGGAGTTGAAGCAGACTCGCCCAAGGGGAAAATCATTCTCTGGTCGCAGCCCGAGATTGCTTTATACGACGACGACCCAATGGTCCGCATGAGCTACCCCGACTTAGTCGAGGACGGTGGCGACTACTTCCTTACCGAAACGCAAAAAGACATCGCCCGCGTTCATAAAATGGACCGCACTTTGCTGGAAGGGCTCTGGAATCAATCCAGCGCGCGTGGAGCCTCGCAGGATGGCTTGTTGCTGCGCCTGCCCGTATCTCCAGCCGCCATGTCCGCTAGCGCGCAATCCCCGGATTTTCCAATCTTCGTCAAACGATCCCGCCGTGCGGATTATGGCACCGACCATACGCGCTCCGCCGTCTCATTCGATCTCTTCTTCCGACTCCGATCTACTACCGGCGGTCAGACTCTTCTGGACAATCTCGACGCGAGCGGCAAGGGTTTTTCCATTCGTACCGCTGCGGATAACAGCCTCGAAATCATTCTCAACGATGGCCGTTCGCAAAGCCGCTGGTCCTCCGACCAACAGGTCCTCGCACCCGGTAGACTCCACCACGCCGCGATCATTGTCGACGCGGGTCCCAATGTTATTTCTTTTATCGTGGACGGTAATTTTTGCGACGGCCTCGAACAGCGGCAGTTTGGTTGGGGGCGATTTCATCCGCAGCTGCATTCGTTAAACGGGGGCCCAAAGCTTCGTTTGGACCCCCAACTGTTGCGTGTCCTTATTTACGGACGAGTCTTGCGCGCTTCGGAAGCGATCGCCTCTTTCCGTGCTGGACTCGTTACCAGTCGGTGACGGAGCCGTCGAACTTGTCATAGGTCTCGGGGTTCTTCCAGTCGTGACCGATCTTGTCCGCCATGAGGTTCTCATCCAGCTCGATGCCAAGACCGGGCAAGGTGGGGAGTTCGAGGTATCCATTGCTCACTTTGAGCGGGTTCTTGAGATAGCCTTCGCCGAGCGAGACCTGCTCCTGAATGAGGAAGTTCGGAATCGACGCCGAGAGCTGGAGACCGGAGGCAAGCGAGATGGGTCCTAGCGGATTGTGGGGAGCGATGGCGGCGTAGTAAGCCTCTGCCATGCCTGCGATGAGGCGCACTTCGGTGATGCCGCCCGCATGGCAGAGATCGGGTTGCAGGATGGAAGCAGCCTTCTTTTCGAGCACCTCGCGGAAGCCCCACTTGGTGAAAACGCGCTCGCCAGTGGCGATGGGAATGTGGGTGCCGCGAGCGATCTCGGCCATGATGTCATGATCCTGACAATTGATTGGCTCTTCAATGAACATCGGATTGTATTGCTCGAGTTTCTTGATGAGAACTTTAGCGAGGGCTGGGCTGACGCGGCCGTGAAAGTCGATGCCGATGTCGGCCTTGTCGCCTACGGCTTTGCGCAACTCGGCGAAGCGCTCGACGATGTAGTCGACTTCAGCGGGCGGTTCCATGTAGCGGTGAAAGTTGTTGCGGTTGCTGCCGGACGCTTCTGTACCGTGGCTGCCTATGGGGCCGGTCTTGAATGCGGTGAAGCCCTTGGCCATCTGCGCTCGCATTTGATCGGGGGTACCGGCGTGGGCGTAGACGCGCACTTTGTTGCGCGTCGGGCCACCAAGCAATTCATATACTGGAACGCCGAGGGCCTTGCCCTTGATGTCCCAGAGAGCCTGATCGATACCGCTGAGGGCACTGGTAAGCACGGGGCCGCCGCGATAAAAGGCGTGCCGATAGATGGCCTGCCAGTGGTGGGCGACCGGACGCGGGTCTTTGCCAATCAGGTAGGGGGCGATCTCCTGAATTGCCGTGGCGCAGGTGAGAGCGCGGCCTTCGACCACTGGTTCGCCGAGGCCGACGATGCCGGCGTTGGTGTGGATCTTCAAGAAGAGCCAGCGGGGTTTGACCAGGATGGTCTCAAGCCTGGTGATCTTGAGATTGTCTTTGGCCGTGACAGGTACGTCCTTCTTTTGAGCGAAGGCGGAGCCGGCCGCCACCATGGAAGCGAAGGCGGTGCGGACAGCGTGACGGCGAGATAAAACTGACATAGGTTTCCTTTAAGCGAAGTGAATCCAAAGGCCAAGGACAGCAAGCCCTATGGCTACGGTCAATATCATTTCACTTTTTGTGCCGATGATGGTACCGCCGGGTGTAATTGTCAGGTCGGCAATCTGAGCGAGCGATTTGGGTAGAGTGAAGTTGCTGATGCCGACCATCAACAAGACACAGATTCCGAAGACGATGATCGAGTAGTTGAGGAAGCTGAATTCGACGAGCGCGTTCCATGCGCCAAGATCGATCTTCATCGCGTTGTGGAGGATATCGAGCAGGAAGCGTCCAGCGCCGAGCAGGCCGCCGACGATGAGCGTGGTGAACGCCGCAGGTGCCGTTGCTCCGCGCCACAGGATGCCAGTGAGGAAGACCGCCGTGATGGGGGCACCGACATAAGCCTGAACGCTTTGCAGGTATTGATACACCTCATTGTTGAGGCCGCGGATGAGCGGGATCCAGGCGATCGAAATTACGACAACGACGACGGTGGCGATGCGTCCGATGTTGACCAGCTTCTTTTCGCTTGCCTCCGGGTGGATTTTTTTGTAGATGTCCATGGTGATCAGGGTGGAGCAGGAATTGAAGACGCTGGAAAGACTGCTCATTAAGGCGGCGAGAAGCGCGGCGACCATGAGGCCCATCAGCCCAGGGGGCAGGAGGCGTGTTACGAGCAGCGGATAGGCGTTGTCGCCCGTGACTTCGTTCGGCCAGATCGCCTTGGCGCAGAGACCGGGGAGTACCAGGATGAAGAGCGGGAGGATCTTTAGCGCCGCGCAGAGGATGGTGCCTTTGCGGGCGTCCGAAATGCCCCTGGCGCTCAGTGCTTTTTGGACAATCACCTGGTCGGTACACCAGTACCAGATGCCGAGGATGAGAGTGCCTAAAGTGGTTCCGAGCCAGGGATAGTTGGGGTCGTCGATAGGCTTGATCATGTGGAAGAAGTCGGGTGGAAGTGCAGCGCGGAGGCCTTCGAAGCCGCCGGCCTTGTCGAGTCCAAGTATGGTGAGGACGACGGCACCGATCACGAGCAGAACTGCCTGGAAGACATCGGTGTAGATGACGGCCGCGAGGCCACCGAAGACTGTGTAGATGCCGGTGGCGACGACGAGGAAGATCGCAGTCGTCATGTAGTCCCAGCCAAAAACTTCGCGGATCAGGATGCCGCCGGCGAAGAGCGAGACGGATATTTTGGTGAAGACATAGGCGAGCAGCGAAATGATGGTGAGGTACCAGCGGCACTCGGGCCCGAAGCGGCGCTCCAGAAATTCAGGCATCGTGTAGACCTTGCTCTTGAGGTAGTGGGGGACGAAGAGCCAACCGAGGATGAAGAGGCAGAAGCTTGCCGAGAGTTCGTAGCAGCCTACAGCGAGGCCAGAGGATGCTCCGGAACCGGCAAGGCCGATAAAGTGTTCGCTCGAAATGTTGGTTGCGAAAAGTGAGGCCCCGACCGCGAACCAGCCAACATTACCGCCGGCGAGGAAGTAATCCTTGGTATTGCGTTCTTTACGCGAGTGGTAGAAGCCGATCGCGAAAACCACGAGAAAGTAGGCGACGATGATGACTGTGTCGAGCATTGGGGATTAGTCTATAACCATATGACCCGTCGCGAATGGCTTGCTGCAACTACTGCTTCGACTGCGCTGGCCCAAAGGCCCGCCCGGCCCAATCTCGTATTCATTCTTGCGGATGATCTCGGCTACGGAGACCTCGGCTGCTACGGGCAGAAAAAAATATCGACGCCCAATATCGATGCGCTTGCCGGGCAGGGTACGCGATTCACTTCCGCCTATTCGGGCTCCACTGTTTGCGCGCCTTCGCGGTGTTCTCTGATGACCGGCTATCACACGGGGCATACGCGCATCCGGGGGAATGGCAAGAACGAAGTGGTGTTGCGCAAGGAAGACCTGTGCGTGCCGGAAGCGTTGAAGGCGGGTGGCTACAAGACGGGAATCTTTGGTAAGTGGGGCTTGGGTCAGCTCGGTATGCCGGGCTATCCAACGAAGAAGGGTTGGGATGAATGGTTCGGTTATTTTTCTCAAACTCACGCCCACAACTACTATCCCGAGATGCTGCACCACAACGATAGCTTTGTGGAGTTGAAAGGGAATACTGGAACGCGGCGGACGGATTACGCGCCGGATGTGATTCACGATTACGCGATGCGCTGGCTGGATCGGCAGAAGGCCAACGACCCGTTCTTTCTCTACTACAACTCAACGATTCCCCATGCCAACAACGAAATGGGTCGCGATACGGGCAATGGGCAGGAGGTGCCGGAGGATGCGCCCTATTCAGATCGGCCCTGGCCTAAGGTGGAGAAAAACTTTGCGGCCATGGTGAGCCGACTGGATCGCATGGTTGGATCGATCGTGGACAAGCTGAAGGAGCGCGGTGTTTATGACAACACCTTACTCGTGTTTACCTCCGACAACGGGCCGCACAAGGAAGGCGGCCACGATGCGGATTTCTTTGATTCCAATGGTCCGCTACGAGGGACCAAACGCGATTTGTCCGAAGGCGGAATTCGTGTGCCGGCGTTTGCGGTGTGGGCAAATCAAATTCCGCGCGGGAGAGTGAGCGATACGCCCTGGGCCTTCTGGGATGTGCTGCCGACCTTTTGCGAAGCCGCCGGGCTGGCTGCGCCAAAGGGTATTGACGGGCGGAGCGCACTGGCGAGCTGGCGAGGCGCAGCGGAAGCAACGCATGACATCTACTATTGGGAATTCCACGAGCAGGGCTTTGCACAGGCAATTCGCAAGGGCAACTGGAAGGCCATCAAACTCAAGTCCGGCAAGATTGAGCTCTTTGATTTACCGAATGATCTTGGGGAAGAGAGGGACCTTGCTGCGGCGAATCCGAAGATCGTGCAAGAGATGAAGACGCTGTTCCGCACTCTTCGAACCGATAGCCCGGACTGGCCCGTTAAAGTCTGAGTGCGCGCAAGGACTTCCATTCGACCATGGTTTTTTCCATGTGAATCTGGAGGCCAATCTTGCCTTCGATGAGTGTTGGCGGTAGCTCTACCGTTTCTGCAACCGCTACGCCGTCTACCCAAACCGTGCAGATGCGACCCTGGACAAGTACTTGCAAATAGAACCAGCGGCCCTCCGTACCGGTAGCGATTCGCGAGCGCGTGAGCCCGTAGATGCTGCCTGTCGGGAAAACCGAATCGAGTGGCGAGTAGATCTGAACTTCAAATCCGCGCGCCTCTTTTTCGTCCGCGGAACCGCGAAAGAAGATGCCGCCATTGGCGTTGTTTGTCGACTTCACTTCGGCGGCGAAGAGGAAATCCTTCAGCTTGGGAGTGCCGTAGTTGATTCCGTGACCGTCGGAGCCGGTTGCCGCATTGGGTCCAGTCTGCCAGGTGCCCGAGCCCCGGAGCAACCAGGGGCTCCAGGTGTCGACATAATTCATACGTTCGCCGAGATCATCGACTTTGAAATTGCGGAGTTTATACTTGTGCAGGAGATCGGCGAAGTGGAGGTAGCCCTTGCCCAGCTTCTGTTGCGGCAGCGTTGCGTCCTGAA
>JBKJSR010000245.1:0-3841 GCA_046594355.1 Bryobacter sp. | reverse complement strand
ATTCTCTTCACCGCGACCGGTGGAGCCGGCACCGCCAACTTCCTGATCGACATAAACGCCGGCGCCGATGATAGGCGAATCGCCGACGCGCCCGGGAATTTTCCAGGAGAGCCCGCTGGTGGTGGTGACGCCGGACATCTCGCCTTTGGCGTTCAGGCCGAGGCAATTGATGGTGCCGGTGATGGGGACGGCTGCGACGTGACGGGCCCAGGCAAAGACTTCTTCACCAAATTGCGGGAACTCGCGGCGGAGCATTTCATGAGCCGCAGTGTTCTTTTTGACGGGAGCGTCAAGACCGTCGGTCCAGTTGTTGTGGCCACCAGAGTCGCGTTGACTTTGCTTCCAGGTGATCCAGGCGAGGCGGCTCTTCTCGGTGAGGAGATTTTCTTCCTTGAAGCCCCATGCTTTGGCGAAGTCGAGAGCGCCTTGACCGACGAGCATGACGTGGTCGGTTTGTTCCATGACGAGCTTGGCGAGGCGGGCGACGTTCTTTATGTTGCGAACGCTGGCGACGCTGCCGGCGCGGCGTGAAGGCCCGTGCATCAGGCTCGCGTCGAGTTCGACAATGCCTTGCTCGTTGGGGAGGCCGCCGAGACCGACGGAGTTATCTTCAGGATCGTCCTCGACGAGGGTGACTCCGGCGACTACGGCATCGAGAGTGTCCGCGCCGCCGCGCAGCAGACGCATGGCGCGCGTGCAGGCGTTGAGGCCGTTGCTGGAAGAAATGACGGCGTATTTGCCGGCGGCCGTCTGGGCTTGTGCCGCTGCGGCTGTGAGTGAGGCGGATGCCAGTAGCGATCTGCGGGAAACCATTGTTGTGAGTGCTCCTATTTACCTGATGAACTGGTTGACGTAGTCTGCGCCAAGGCCGCAGGCGGTGTAGTGTTTACGGCACATTTCGATTTTCGTGAAGACGTCTTCGTAGCCGGTGACCGCTCCGGCTTGGTCGACATAGATCATGGCACCGGTGATGTGAAAGAGGGTGATCATCTGTGGGACGTCGGCGGGGACGGAGAGGGTGTGGGTTTCACCGGGGGGTTCAAAGACGTAGCTGCCGGCGGTCGCGACCCAGTCGTGTTCTAGATAGTTCCACTTGCCTTCAAGAACATAACCGTGAACGGGCGCGGGGTGGCGGTGGCGGCTGAGGATTCCGGATTTGCGGACGCGGAGGAGGTTGACCCAATAACCCTGCCGCGTGGAAAGACAAAGGGGGCGGAACCAGACGTTTTCAGCTTGGGGGACCCAGACGCGTTCGTCGTCCGGGATGACTCCGGGCACGACGATGTCATGAGCCATTTCGAGAGGGTTCAGCATTGGTTTTACGCTATCAGGTATCCGCCATCGACGGGAAGTATTGCTCCGGTGATGAAGGCGGCGGCGGGGGATGCGAGGAAGAGGGCGGGACCAGCGATGTCTTCAGGCCTGCCCCAACGGCCGAGCGGAACGCGGCTGAGGATGGCATTGCTGCGGGCGGGATCTTCGCGCAGCGCGGCGGTGAGCGGGGTTTCAATCCAACCGGGGGCGAGAGCGTTCACGCGGATCTGGTCTTTGGCCCAGGCGAGAGCGAGGCTCTTGGTGAGCTGAGCGAGGCCGCCTTTGCTGGCGCTATAAGCCGGGGCCGGGGCGCTGCCGAAGAAGCTGAGCATGGAGGCGATGTTGATGACGCAGCCTTTGGATTGCTGGAGCATTGGATGGCAGGCGGAGCACATGCGCATGGTGCCGTTGAGGTTGATGTCGATGACTTGGGCGAAGACTTCGGGGTCGTGTTCCTCAAGGCGGCGGATGACGCCGGCGGCGTTGACGAGGATGTCGAGCGAAGAGATGTCGCGGAGCTGGGATGTAATGGAGGCGGGGTCTGCGACGTTGAGACCGGTTTCGAGGCCGAGCGCGTGGACCGTCGCGCCAGCCTGCCTGAAGGCCTTGGCGATGGCGGCACCGATTCCGCTGGTGCCGCCGGAGACGAGGACGGTTTGGTTATGAAAGTCGTGCATGAAAATCTTAGTCGCGCTGGGGCCTCTGAGCGGGTTGAATCGCCGCCAAGGGATTGCAGGAAGTGAAGCAGGCAGATGCCCGGAGTTGCACCCGGAAATATCTAACTTCGCCGAAGAAGAACTGCCGGGGCTACTCAAAATTGAGTGATGCCGTCCGGTTTAGAGGTCGGTGAGGTGTTCGATTTTACCGGTGGAGTCGCCGACCTTTTCTTCCTTCACGCCCGCGACATCGAGCATGTTGAGAAAGAGATTGGTCATCGGCGTACCCTTGGCGTACTTGATGTGGCGGCCGCCCTTAATGCGGCCTGCGCCGTGGCCGGCGAGCACGGTGGGGAGGTTGAAGTGTTCGTGCTTGTTGCTGTCGGAAAGACTGCTGCCGTAAAGCACAACAGAATTGTCGAGCAGAGTTCCCTGGCCGTCGCGGGTCTGGTTGAGCTTGGCGAGGAAGTGGCTGAACATCTCGACATGGTGCTGGTCGATCTTCTGGAGGCGATCAATCTTTGCCGGGTCGTTAAAGTGATGCGAGAGGCCGTGGTGGGCATCGGGGACGCCGATGGAACGGTAGGTGCGATTGCCTCCTTCGCGGCCAATCATAAGCGTGATGACACGGGTGATGTCGGCCTGGAAAGCGATGGTCATCAGATCGAGCATCAGCTTGATGTGCTCTTCAAAGGTTGGGGGCACGCCGGCGGGCTGGTCGATCGAGGGAATGGGAGCACCAGTGGCACTGCGTTCTTCCGCTTTCTGGATGCGGCGCTCGATCTCGCGGATCGAGTCGAGGTATTCGGTGAGCTTGTGGCGGTCTTCGGTGCCGAGAGTTTTTCCGAGACGTCCGGCGTCTTCGCGCACGAAATCGAGGATGCTGCGGTTCTGGCGGGCGAGGATGGCACGGGCGGCGGGGTCGGTCGTATCGCCATCGCCGAAGAGCCGTTCGAAGACTGCGCGAGGGTTGGTTTCAAGCGGCAGCGGAGTGGTGGGCGAGCTCCAGCAGAGGGTGTTGCTATAGGCGCAACTGTAGCCGGAATCGCAACCGCCGACCATGCGGTTTTCATCGAGACCAAGTTCGAGCGAGGGAACCATGGTGCGTGAGCCGAGTTCTTTGGCGGCGATTTGATCGAGGGAAGTACCAGCCTGGATGCTGACGCCTTCGGTCTTGCGCGGGTGGACACCGGTGAGCCAGGTGGCACCGGCGCGGGCGTGATCGCCGGCACCGTCGCCGAGGGAATCGCCATTGCGGTGGTCGAGGCCGCTCAGGATATTAAGATGGTCGCGGTAAGGTTCAAGCGACTTGAGAGTGCGGCTGAAGGCAAAGTCGCGGCCTTCGGCCTCCGGAGTCCAATCCTTCATGATGATGCCATTGGGGACGTAGAGAAAGGCCATGCGCACGGGTGGCGTGGCACCAGAGATCGCAGGGGCGGCAAAGGCCGGAGTCATCGCGTCAAACACGGGCAAGGCAAGGGTTGCACCCATGCCTCGCAAGAACGTGCGGCGCGCTAGAAACTTCCTGGTGATGATCATTTTTCCGGGCTTCTCCTCAATTGAAAGGGTACGCTATTCACGATGGCATTTGCCACGAAGGAAAAGCGGTAGTCGTTTTTGGCCGCCTCGCGGCGAATCTGACGGACGGTGGGCTGGTCGTAGGCTTCAAGACCGCGACCGAGCGCGTAGGTCAATAATTTCTCGGCGAAACAGTCGACAAATTCATCTTGACGGGTCATTAGAACTTCTTTAAGTCCGGCGGGACCGGCAAGAATTTTGCCGTTGGGAAGTGCGCCGGTGGAATCGATGGCCGCTCCCCCTTCGGTCTTGCGGAACTTGCCGATGGCATCATAATTTTCGAGGGCGAAGCC
>JBKJSR010000219.1:0-3938 GCA_046594355.1 Bryobacter sp. | reverse complement strand
AGCTTCGCCCTTCGTATGAACACACGGATAGGTGCCGTGCAACCTGTCGCCGCTGTCGAGTGCGATCACCGCCTCTTCGCGCTCCTCCCTAATCTTCTTGAACAGGGCGCTGATCCTGGCATAGCCGCCCGCCGTGCGATAGGTCTCTCCGTTGTTTTCCCAATACAATTCCGGATGCGGTTCTAATTAACCGTGCGTATCATTCATCTGCAGGAGCGTGATCGTTTTCATGGCTTATCCTTACTCGGTCTCCGCTTATGCAAGTCGACGAACAGCCCCAACGTCGGCAGCCCGCGCGACGCGCTGCTAATGCCTCGCCTGCCCCCGCGACCCGCTTCTACCCCTGATTCTTCTCGACTAGCACAAAAGTAATATCGTCTTCTTGCGCCTCACCCTGTGTGAAATCCCGGATCACTTCGAGCAGACTCCGCTCGATCGCCAGACTTCCCAACGGCGCTTCCCGCTCAATAATTTCCATCAGTCTCGCCTCGCCAAACATTTCACGCCGCACGTTTTCCGCTTGAATCAGTCCATCGGTATACATGACCAGAATGTCTCCCTGATCGAGATGAAACTTGCGCGGCCGATAGGTGGAAAAATCGAAAAGCCCCAGCATATATGCGTCCGAACATAACTCTTCGATCTTTTTCGTCGCCGAGCGGTACAAATACACGGGAGTGTGTCCCGCGCTGATAAATTGCCCCTGGCCATCCGGACCAAGTTGAAAGAGAAACAGCGTAACGAACTGCGAAGCGACGGATTTTTCGCAAAGCAGCAGATTCACCCGATTCAGTACTTCCGGCAGCGATTTCCCCGATCGGAATTCCATGCTCAATGCACCCAGTACCATCGAACTGAACAGGGCCGCAGACATCCCCTTGCCCGATACATCCGCCAGGACGCCCATCCATCCCTCCGAACTCATCCGCACAAAATCGTAAAAATTCCCCCTCAGGTGATGCGTCGGATGATTGAAAGCGCGAATGCAATAATTCTCTAACTGAGGCAGCGAACGGGGGAGCAGGTTTTTCTGTGTTTCCTGCGCTAAAGCCAGTTCCCGCTCGCTCTGCCTCCGCTCCTCCACGATTTTGAGACGAACCACTTCCCGGCTTGACTCCAATTCCCGCACCGTTTCTTCCAGCACCTTGCTGTGATTCTTGGCTTCGAGGTGTAGCAGCCGCACTTCCAGAATGTTATGAACCCGCGCCCTCAGTTCGGCCAGATCGAACGGCTTGCTGACAAAATCCTTGGCACCCGCTTCCAGCGCTCGCTGCTTGTGGTCGGGCTGCGCCGTAATCACCAGCACCGGCAGATAGCCGTCGGCTTCGATTTCCTTCAAACCATCCATCACCTCGAATCCATCCTTACCCGGCATGTTGAGGTCGAGCAGGATCAAGTCGTAACGCTCCTTCTCATGCAGAAAGCAGACCTCTTTTGGCTCGATCGTCGAAAACACGGAGGTATATCCGTCGATGCGCAGCATCCCTTCAAGCAGCGCCACATTGGCTGGCTTATCGTCGACTACCAGGATTTTGGCGTTCAGAATATCGGCTGGGCTGATCATAATTTCTCTTTAAGCATAGGCTTGATTGTTCCGTTTCTTATGCCGCGAATTTCAGCGTTGCGGGCTTCCATTGCCGCATCGAGAGTGTCCATTAGTTGATTGAGCTTGATTGGCTTGGTCAGGTACTGAAAGAATCCGGCCTCCAGGCCCTTTTCGATGTCGCGCGGCATCGCATTCGCACTCATGGCAACCACCGGAATGTGCGCGGTCATTAGGTCTTCGCCTAAAAGTTTCAAGGCTTCGGTTCCACTGATGCCGGAAAGATTGATGTCCATAAGGATCAGATCCGGCTGCTGCGACCGGGCCAATCCAATCCCCCGTTCTGCATCTTTGGCCGTGAGCAGACGAATATCGGATCGGCGCGCAATCAATTGCTCCACCAACTGCAGATTCGCCGGATTGTCCTCCACATAAAGCAGAGTAAAGCGCTGCACATCGCTCTGAAACTGCGCTTGGGCGGGCACTGCTGGCAGCACTGTGATCACTTTCGTCTGGGGTGCAGCGGTGGAGTTCAATTCAAACCAGAACACGCTTCCGAAACCGACCTTGCTTTCCACACCCAAAGAGCCACCCATCATCTCCACGAGTCTTTTGCTCATCACCAGCCCGATCCCTGTTCCTTCTTCCGTGCTCCGCTCCTGTCCAAGACGGTTGAAGGGCTGAAAGAGCTGCAGCAGCTTTTCTGGACTCAAACCCGCGCCGAGGTCCCGCACGCTAACGCGGATGCATTCGGGCTTGGGCTCCTCCGCTTCGGCCACGATGCAATCAACAACCACCGTTCCATTCGCCTGGTTGTATTTGATAGCGTTCGAAAGAAAATTGATCAGCACCTGTTTCAGCCTGGTCCGGTCTGCAGTCACAAAGTACTGCATGCCCGCCTGTGGAAATGTCATTTTTATGCCGCGCTTTTGCGCTTGCGGCTCGGTCATCGCGTGGCATTCCAGCATCACCTCGGCCAGCGACACCGGTTCCAGCGACAGCGCCAGCTTGCCCGATTCAATCTGTGCCAGATCCAGAATTTCATTGATCAGATCGAGCAAATACCAGCCCGCCTGGAGAATCTGGCTGATGCTGGCCGCTTGCGATGGCGTCGGCGGTGGAGCATCGGAACTCATAAGTTGCGCAAAACCGAGGATCGCATTGAGCGGTGATCGAAGCTCATGGCTCATGCTCGACAGGAAGTCCGATTTTGCCAGGTTCGCCTTCTCCGCTGCGGCACTAGCGCTCTCCAGTTCAACGTTATTTTCCTTCATTCTGCTTTCAAAGCGTTTGCGGTCCGTAACGTCGCGCGCCGCAACGACGACACCCCGCAGCTTGCGGTCGCGGTCATGAAACGTAGTCGCGTTGTAGGAGACTACGGTTTCCCTGCCATTCCGCGCTCGCACAGTGAGCTCATAGTCGGTTACTTTGCCTTCGCCTAACACCCGCTTGATCCCCGCCTCGGCATCGTCTGGATCGGTAAAGTAATTCTTGAACGGCGCGCCGATCAGTTCATCGCGTGTGCAACCTGTAAGCGCCTCCGTCTGTTTGTTCACGTCGGTGATGATGCCACGCGCGTCGGTAGTGATCAGCGCGTCGATGCTCGATTCGATCAGCGAACGGGTGTAGAACTGTTGATCGCGCAACCGCTGATCGAGCAGAAGCTGATCGGCTTCTACTGCTTTGCGCGCCGTATTATCTGTACCGATCAATAGATAGCCAATGATCCCGCCGGCATCCTCACGCAGAGCCGTGACCGAAACCACCGCCGGAAAACGGCTTCCGTCCTTGCGAATGTAAGTCAGCTCATATATGTCTTCGATCCCCCGCGATGCCTTGAAAACCAGCGCCTCGAAGCCTGGCAATATCGGGGTGGACAACTGCAGACTCAACGCTTTCGCCCGCGCAATCACTTCCTGCGGATCGGAAATATCCGCTGGCGTGATCTTGTCCACCACTTCAATTGCCGCATAGCCCAGCATCCGCTCCGCCCCGACATTGAAAATCTGAATCACACCTTTGGCGTCGGTTGCGATACTCGAGAAGTTCTCGCTGTTGAAGATCGCGAGCTGCAATGCCCCTGCCTTAAGCAGTGCATCTTCCGCAGCTTTGCGGGCTGTATTGTCCGTGCCGATTAATAAATAGCCGATGATTCCGCCGACATCGTCCCGCAACGCAGTAACCGAAACTACCGCCGGAAAACGGCTTCCGTCCTTGCGGATGTAAGTCAGCTCGTAAATGTCTTCGATCCCGCGCGATGCCTTAAAAACCAACGCCTCGAAACCAGGCGTAATCGAACTGGAAAGCTCCAGGCTCAATGCCTTCGCGCGCACGATGATTTCCTGCGGATCGGAAATATCGGCTGGCGTGATCTTGTTAACCACGTCGATTGCCT
>JBKJSR010000191.1:0-13648 GCA_046594355.1 Bryobacter sp. | reverse complement strand
CCGCCTTCAGGCATGTGTTCACCGGCTCGACAAAGCTCGCCTGCTCAAAAGAAACCCCCTCGGGAATCTTCTCCACACCGTGCTCGGCGATCCACGGCATCACCCGCACATACTGCGCAAAACCGCCCCCGGCTGCTTCGAACCCCGCCGTGATTCCCACTGTCTGATAGACGGCGCATTGGGCATACAATTTCCGCGCGCAATAAAAACATTTCTTGCAGGGAATGTGGTGAAACGCGATCACCGCATCGCCGACGGCATACCTCGTTACACCCTCCCCAACAGCGGCGACAACGCCAGCCGTCTCATGCCCGAACACGCGCGGCGGTTCGATCAATCCGTATTCGATTTTCTTGAGATCCGTATGGCAGACCCCGCAGGCCTCAACGCGAATCAGCAACTCCCCGGCACCAATTTCCGGCACGGGAATCTCTTCAATTTCTACACGTTGCTTGCCCCTGTAAACGGCGGCTCGCATGATCTTAGGTAATGTTTGCGAGAGATGAGTCAATCGCTGCTCCGAGTTGTTTCGCGGCCTGATCCGACTGACGCTTCAGCCTGACCAGATCCGCTATCTTCATGATGCCAGCAAAGGCGATGCGGGCGTGTTGAAATCGTCCATCGGCGTCGCGATAACGGTTGAAGTCCAGCGGAAGATCTTCACTTGCCAGATCGCTCACCGCCTTCAGACAGGCAAATCCCAATCCCTTTTCGCGGCATACTTCCGCCAGCGCCGCCGCCTCCATATCGACAATTGAAGCCCCTTGATCGTATAGCTCCCGCTTCTCCGCTACGGTCACCGCCACGCGGTCCTGCGAGCGCAACACCGCGCTCGCCGCATTCAATACTTGCGGCGCAAATGTTCCTAGTGGCGACAGGATCTTCGAAACAGTCCGCACATCGCCAATGCGCAATCCCGGATCCAGCGCCCCGCAGGTTCCCACCGAAACAATCCACTTCGGCTCATACTCCGCAATCGCCAGTTCCGCACTTTGCTTCGCCGCCCTGAATCCAACTCCGCACTTCACTACGCGGTACCTCTCCGGGATCGCTCCCGCCTCAAGCCCCATCGCGCACAGAATCAAAACATCCTTCATCCCCGCCCCCCAAACCATTCCACTGCCCGCCGCAGCGCATCGTCCACCGCCACCGGGCGGTAGCCAAGCTCCCGCTCCGCCTTCGCCTGGCTCACCCACATCCTGATATTCGCGTAACGCACTCCATCCAGCGCAATCGCCGGATGCCGCCCCGTCGCTTCCGCCACCGCCGTCGAGCAATATGCCGCCGCATAGGCAATGAAGTAAGGAATTTCGATAGTCGGTGCTTTCCGTCCAGACTGCGCCGCCAGCCGGTCCAGCATTTGCTTCAGCGTCAGATTCTCGCTGCCCAGTATGTAGCGCTCCCCCACCCTGCCCTTCTCCGCCGCCAGCAAATGCCCCTCGGCCACGTCCTCCACATCCACGTAATTCAAACCGGTATCGATGTAGGCCGGAATCCTTCCCGTGAGAAAATCTACAATCACTTTCCCCGTCGGTGTCGGCTTAAAATCGTGGTCTCCAACCGGCGTCGTTGGGTTCACCACCACCACAGGCACACCATCCTTCGCCGCCTCCATCGCCACCTGCTCCGCCAGAAACTTGGACCTCTTGTAATGCCCCTTCATCTCATCCACGCTCACTGGAGAATCTTCATCCGCAATCAGCCCCTTGCGCATCCCAACCGCTCCCACTGTCGAGCAATACACAACCCGCTCCACGTCCGCCTTCCGCGCCGCCTTCATCATATTGCGCGTGCCTTCCACATTCGACGCATACATCTCCGCCGGCTTTGCCGTCCAGAGGCGATAGTCCGCCGCCACATGAAACACATGCGAACAACCCTCGCAAGCCCGTTCAAGCGAAGTTAAATCCCGCAAATCCCCCTGCACCGTCTCGACATCCAGTTCCGTGATCGCATGCGAACGCGAGAGAGCGCGGACTTCCACTCCGCGCTCTTTCAACTTTTTCGCTACATGCCACCCCACAAAACCGGTGGCCCCACTCACCAGAGCCAGGCGCACTCTTACTTCAACATCCAGCTTAAGTAACTAAATGCGTCCTGCCATTTCGAATTGATGCCCATCGCCGCCGAAGGCTCATATCCGCAATGCACCATGCAATGGTCGCAGCGCGGATCGGCCCCGTGGCCGTAGTTTTCCCACGGAGTCTTCGTCATCAGGCCCTCAAAACTGTCGTGGTGCGCGTCCGTGATCAGATAACACGGGCCTTTCCAGCCCTTGATGTTGTAAGTCGGATTTCCCCATGCCGTGCAAGGCAGCTCGCGCTGACCCTCGAGAAATTCGAGATACACGGGCGAGTTGTTAAACTTGAACTTCGCAAACTTCTTATTGAACCCGGCGAACTTCTCGAGAATGTCCTCGCGCGTCATGAAGATCTCGCGATCGTTCACCGCCGAATATCCATAGGCCGGCGAAATGCTATGCCCGTCCACCTTCATGGTCTTCAGCAGCTCGAACATCTCGACCAACTCGTCCATATCGGTTTCTTTGTATACGGTCGTGTTCGTAGACACCTTGAATCCGCCGGCCTTTGCCGCCCTGATTCCTTCAATCGCCTGCTTGAATACGCCTTCGCGCTCCACGGCGATATCGTGGTTCTTTTCCATGCCGTCCAGATGGACGTTAAAGAATAGGTTGTCGTTCGGCTTGTACTGGTGCAGTTTCTTCGCGATGAACATGCCGTTCGTGCAAAGAATCACCAGCCTTCCGCGCGCGAGCAGCGCTTCCACCAACTGCGGCAACTGCGAATACAGCATCGGCTCGCCGCCACAGATCGCCACCACCGGAGCTCCGCATTCGTCGCTCGCCTTCAGACACTCTTCCAGACTCAACTGCTGCGTAATCGTCGACTCATACTCGCGGATCCGACCGCAACCCGTGCAGGTCAGATTACATGCATGCAGGGGCTCAAGCTGAAGCACCAGCGGAAAGCGCTTGTGGATCATCGGATGCGGCTGCCTGTCCGGCGACTCCCCGAAGCGTGTATTTACAATGCGAAACGGGTTCGAGGAGTCATACTCCGTTTTCAAAGTCTTCTGCCACTCGGGCTTCGGACTGATTTTGTTCTTGGCGATGTAAGTCGCCAGCGAAGCCATCGTCGAAACGGTAAAACTCATTTCGTTTCTTTTCCTCGATTCAGATACATTGCCATCGCCATCATCGGAAAGGCGTTGCGATACATGTGGTAAGTCAGATAAAAGACTTTAGGAAAGCCCGTTCCCGTAGCCAGATCTTCGTCCCAGTTGCCATCCGGAAGTTGCGTCTCGATCAGGTGCTCAACGCCCTTATGTACACTCTCGCTCGTATGGTCGCCGCCGGCCAGCAATCCCATCACCGCCCACGCGGTCTGGCTTGCCGTCGACTGCCCGTTGACATAGCAGTGCTTGTCGTAGCTCTCGCAGGATTCGCCCCATCCGCCATCCGGATTCTGGTTCGAACGTAGCCATTCTCCGGCCCGCAATACATAGACTTCCCGGTCGCTCACTCCAGCCTGCCGCAATCCCTTCAACGCCAGAAATGTCCCGTAAATGTAGTTCACTCCCCAGCGTCCGTACCACGATCCATCCGCTTCCTGCGAGTCGATCAGATACTTGATCCCCCGCCTCATCGACGGGTGATTGGCCCCAATCCCGTATCGTGCCAGCGCGTCGATCACCCGTCCGGTGATATCCGGGCACGACGGGTCCAGCATCGCATTGTGATCCGCAAAAGGAACATCGCTGAGGAAATTCCAGTTGTTGTCGACATCGAATGCCGCCCAACCGCCATCCTTGCCCTGCATCCCGATCAGCCAGTTCACCGCCCGCCGTGCCGCAGCCTCCTGCGCGGTCGGATTCGAAGCCCTCGCCTTATCCAGACCGATCAGCACCATTGCCGTATCGTCGATATCCGGGTAATACTCGTTGGCGAATTCAAAATACCAGCCCGACGGCTCGAGGTTCGGTCGCTTGATCGACCAGTCACCCTTGCGCCGACATTCCTTCGTCAATAGCCAGTCGGCACACCGGCTCAGCGCCTGCTGCACATCCGCATTCGCCGGGCTCGCTTCCACTTCCGCCAGCGCATACGCCGCAATCGCCGTATCCCAGACCACCGAGAAACAGGGCTGAAAGTAGAAGCCCTTCCCCTCGTCGTCCACCATCAGACTGTCAAAGTGCATCAATGCATCGACGCGCCGGGGATCGTCCTTGGCATAACCCAAAACATCCATCGCCATCACCGAGTACATCATCGGCGGATAGATCGCCGCCAGCCCGTCGGAGTAACCCAGCCGCTCCAGCATCCAGGCTTCGCAGCGCCGTATCGACAGATTCCGCAGTATCGATTTCAGCGGTGATTTTTCATACAGCTTCAGCACCGTATCCGCCGTGTAAAAGAAATTCTTGAAGCTCCAGAATTTCTCCGCCGGCCGAAAGTCGAAACTGTCCCCGGGCTTTACGATTTCTTCTAGATTAAAGCCGCTTGGTACGGGGCAATTCACGTTCGACGAAGCGATGATCGACAAAGGAATCACGATCGCCCGCGACCAGCTCGACATCTCGTAGGTGAACCTGCTCAGCAGCATCATCTCCGGCGGAACGCTTGGCACGCAATGCCGTGGATAAAGCCCAAACAGACTCAAATTCAACTTCGTGTAACTGTTCGCCGCCTGCAATCCGCCAAGGGCGAGGATCCGGTCTCGCAAGCGCAGCATCCGCTCGTCGCTCTTCGCAATTCCCGCCAGCTTCAATGAGAAGTAGGCCTTCACACACGCCGAAATGTCGGCCGGACCCTGCGGATAAATATTGAACCCGCCATCCGCCAATTGCCGCGACAGGATCGAAGCCGCCGCGCGGTCGATCGTAGACCGTGTCGGTGGATTCCAAATGCCATCTTCCACCCGGTGCAGCCAAAGTTGAAACAGAATGTAATCCGACTCCAGCGTCGTATCCGCCGTCAGATCTTCCCACCAGAACCCGGCGGTGTGCTGACGCCGCAGCAGAAACTCCGACGCTTTGCGCACAGCCGATACCGCGTTCGCCGTCACCGGATCCGCGAATTGCAGTTGAGGACTCATCCCTTGGCACCCACCGGCATGGCATTCGAGATCGCATGCAGACGCATCGCACCCTCGCTCAGCTCATTCGGCAGGGTGAAGCGTACGTCTTCTTCTTTGATTTCCATCTCAACCATTTCCTCAAATCCATGCTCGACTCTAAGGAATTCCAGCAGCTCTTCCACGAGGTTCTCGGGAGCGCTCGCCCCGGCGGTGATCGAAACGCTCTGCACGCCGATCAGCCACTCCGGCCTTACTTCAGACTTATCGTCCACTAGATACGCAGGCACGCCGGTCTTCTCGCATACTTCCACCAGACGCCGCGAATTCGATGAATTCTGGCTCCCCACCACCAGCAGCAATTCACACAAAGGAGCGACGGCCTTCACCGCGATCTGCCGGTTCTCGGTTGCGTAACAGATGTCCTGCGCGGGCGGCCCCTGGATCAGCGGATATTTCTCTTTAAGCGCCGCGATAATTTCTCTCGTCTCATCGAGCGACAGGGTCGTCTGCGTCAGATAAACAATTTTGCTTGGGTCGGGAAACTCGATCCCGGCGACATCTTCCGGCCGTTCCACCAGAAAAGTACAATCCGGCGCTTCGCCCATCGTCCCCACCACTTCATCGTGATTCGAGTGCCCCACCAGTGCGATCGAAAATCCCTTGCGCGCATAACGCACCGCTTCAAGATGCACTTTCGTCACCAGCGGACAGGTAGCGTCGATCACATTCAGCTTGCGTTGCGAGGCTTCCGTCCGCACAGCCGGAGAAACACCGTGGGCGGAAAAAATAACCCGCGCCCCACTCGGCACCTCCGCCAATTCATCGACGAAAATCGCCCCCAGCTCTTTCAATTCATCCACGACATGTTTGTTATGGACAATCTCTTTGCGGACGAAAATGGGCGCACCGTATAGTTCTAGAGCAATCTTTACTACATCAATCGCACGGACTACACCAGCGCAAAAACCTCGGGGCGAAAGGAGGATAATCTTCTTTTTGCCCGCGAGACTCGCGGAAGAACTCGAGTTTGGCATCGGATCTCTTATTATAGCCGACCTTTCTTAAGCCGCATCAGCTCCAGCAACTCGACCGGCAGCACCACTCTTTGCTCCATTACAAATACCCCCCTAAAGTCATCCAGCTTCACTGCATCCTTCGCCGTCGTAATCAGCGCATCCGAGCGCAAACGCAACTGCCGCAAATCTGCTTCGCTGTACTCGTGGTGATCCGCGAATTCCACCAGCTCCACCTCCGCCATGCCCATCCGGTCCAGACTTTGCCGGAACGATCCTGGATTCCCCAATCCGCAAAACGCCAGCCGCCGCCCCGCTGGCAGCGCATCGATCCGTTCCTCCATCACAGCCGCAAACACCGGCTTCTCCACTCCACCAAAGCGCGTCAGTTCTGCGGAAATCCCCGCCATCACAACGCCCTTCCTCGTCCGCGTCAACACAAACGCATCTGCCCGCGACAGCCCCCCAAGCGGCTCCCGCAGCCATCCCGCCGGCGGCACTCCATAGCCTGCAAAAGGCCGCAAAGCATCCACGCAAACCAGATCAAAATCGCGCGCAAGCTGCCGGTGCTGAAACCCGTCGTCGAGCAAGATGAGATCGAGTCCTCCGCGCTCAAGCATTGCCAGCCCTACCTCATACCGGTCCGCCCCAATGCCCACCGCAAAACGCCCGTCCCTCAAATACAGTTGCGCCTCATCTCCCGTTTCAGCACGCGTCGAGGTCTCCCCAGGCAATAGCAGCACCGGCTTTCGCGAGCTTCGCCCATAGCCGCGCGTCAAAATCCCCACCCGCATTCCCTCGCCCGCAAAATGCTCCGCCAGCGCCAGAACGACAGGAGTCTTCCCCGTCCCGCCCATTGATATATTTCCTACCGACACCACCGGCACAGGCAATCTGCGTCCCACAATGCGCCGTTGCGAGATCCAGCTCCAGGGCAGGCTCAGCGGCCGCAATATCGCCGCCAGCGGCACCAATCCCTTCGGCACGCCCAGCCCCAAAAGCTGCACCAGCATCGGTGTCAGTCGCGCAGTCGCTCCGCGCATCGATTCCGCTAGCCGCTTCGCCCTCATTCCCATCCCCGCGTCATCGTCCAACACCGCCAACACCGCCTCGCCCAAGTCCTCCGCACGCCCCACCACCCGCACAGCATCGGCTGCCAAAAATTCCTGCTGTATAGCCGCGAAGTTCCCCATATTCGGCCCCGTCAAAATGGGTTTCCCAAAACTTGCTGGCTCCAGAATGTTGTGGCCCTGCGTTTGATTAAAAGACCCGCCCACAAACACGACATCCGCCAGCGCAAACAGCGCCGCCAGTTCTCCAATCGTATCGAGCAGCAACAAATCCGCTCGCGCCACGCGATTCAACTCGCTCCGCCGCACAAAGCCAATCCCCCGCTCAAGCAACTTCCCGGCCACCACCTCAAAGCGCTCCGGCCTCCTCGGAGCCAGCAGCAACCTTACCCTCCCCTTCATCTCCAAAAACGCCGTCAGCACTGCTTCGTCCTCATCCACATCCTGATCGTCGCGCGGCCCCGTTGTCGAAGCAGCCACCCACAACGGCTTCGGCTCTTGCGTTGCCAACCACGCAACAACATCCTCCGCCGCCGGCTTCCCCGCCGCATCGTAGTCGAACTTCAGGTTCCCCGCCTCGGCAATTTCTCCCGCATACCCAAGCTCGCGAAACCGCGCCGCATCCACCCCACTCTGCGCCGCCACAAAATCCATCTGTGGCAACACCGCTCCAAACAACCACTGCAAGCGCCGGTATTTCGGCCACGCCCGATCGGAAATCCGCGCATTCACTTGCGCCCACTTCGCCCCGCTCCGCTTGACCTCCCGAATCCGGTTCGGCCAGATCTCGGTCTCGAGGTGAATCACCAGCGCCGGCTCAATCCGCCGCAACACCCCACGCACTGCAAATGGATAATCCACCGGTGCAAAAAAAATCCCGTCGCACAATCCCCGCAATCGATGCTCTGCCAATTCCCGGCCCGTCAGCGTCGTCGTACTCACAAACACGGGCGTCTCCGGCACCGCCTCGCGCAAATGCTTCAGCAAAGAAATCGCACTCAACACCTCGCCTACACTCACTGCATGCAACCAAATGCCGCCGGGCTTCGTCGAGGGAATATTGGCCGGCAACCAGCCCAGCCGTTCTTTCATGCCTTTGCAGTATGCGCGTTGACGCAGACAGCGCCAGCCCGCATACAGTAGAAGGACAGGCAGCACGGCAACACCGGCCAGCCGGATCAGGAGGTAGATCAACTTGACACGCAGAGAATTAAGCAGAGTATTTTCGAGTATAACGGCGGCGGCTGTATTCACAGGCCCCACGGCCTTCGCCATCGGTGAATCCAGCTTCAAAGCTCCCGAGGCGGCGGACATGAAGTCCAGAATCACCCTCGATGAAGTCACCATCGGCATCGATGCCTTTTCGACCGCCGAAAAAACATCCAAAGCTTTTGGCAAGCTCGACCCCAACAAGTACGAAGTCCTCCCCGTCCTTGTTGTGATCAAAAACAATCGAAAAACTGCCCTCCGCGTAAGCCCACTCGATGTCCAGTACATCGTGCCTGGTCTCGGCAAAGTCAACGCCCTGCGCGCCAACGAAATTCCTTCTGCCGCTGGTGGCCCCACTGCCCCCAATCTCGGTCCGAAGCCATTTCCATTTCCTACCCGCAGCAAGAAAAATCCGCTGCTCGCCCCCGAGATCGAAGGCCGCGCCTTCGCCGCAAAAATGATAGCCGCCGGCGACACTGCCAGCGGCTTTTTCTACTTCAATATCCGTCATCACGGCAACGGCAAGATCTACATCAACGGGCTCTCCGACGCCACGACCAATCGGGAGATCTTCTACTTCGAAATCCCCTTCGCCGACTAGCGCTTCTTCTTGGCCGCTGGCTTGACAGGGGCGGTAGCAGTCGATTTCTCGGCAGCGATCATGTCGTTAATCGCTTTCCAGCTCCCGTCTTCCTGTTTCTTCCAGGTAGTGATGTAATGTCCGGTCTCGGATACTATCTTCTTAGTAACTGGGTGAGTCCCCTTTTGTTGGTAGGTACCTTCGCTACTGGCCAGATCGCCGGACTTTGCTACAGTCACCTTGGTCGTCTTGAAGCTGCCCCCGAAATTAGGATCGGCCATCCAGTCCTTGACGAAGGCTGAAATCGCTGCGGTCCCTTGAATCACTGGCATGTCCGGAAAATAAAGCGAAGCATCGGCCGAGTACTGGCTCGTAAACTTCGCCGAATCCTTTGCGGCGAGAGCCTTAGACCAATCCTCCTCGATTGCCGTAATCGCCTTGGCGTCTGCCTCGCGCGTGTCCGGCGCAGGCGGTTTTTCACAACTGGCCAGGATGATCGCCAAGCCAAGCACAGGTCCACTAAGCCACTTTTGAGTCATGTGATTAGACTCCTTTCGTGACGGACTATATCACCGATTTACTTTAGGCAGCTTTCTTCGGTACGGCAGGCCCCGTCTTGGGTGCCGTCTTGGGTGCCGTCTTCGGCATTGTCTTCGGTGCAGCGCCAGGCGCACCCACCGCCGGCGTCTTCTTCATCGGCACTGCGCTCGGCCAGATCGGCTGCCCCAGCGGATAGCGCGTAATCGTCACCTTCGTCATCACGATCGGATCGTTCGGCTTATTGTTGCCCCCACGCGGCACTCTCGCGAGCGAATTCTCAAGCTCCATACCCTCAACCACTTCACCGAAAATCGTATGCTTTCCGTCGAGCCAGGGCGTCGCCTTCTCGGTAATAAAAAACTGGCTCGACCCCGTCCGTAGCCCCGCGTTCGCCATCGCAAAAAGTCCCGGCTTGGTAAACCCGAGCGACGGATGAAACTCGTCCACAATCGCGTCCGTCCCGCCCGTACCATCCCCGCTCGGGTCTCCACCCTGAATCATGAAATCCGGCATCACGCGATGAAAAGTCAGCCCCGTATAAAGCGGCACCGCCAGTTTCTTGCCCGTCTTCGGGTTCCTCCAGGCCTTCTTGCCCAGCGCCAGATCCACAAAATTTCTCACCGTCACCGGTGATTCTTTTTCATAAAGCTTGCCCACGATCTTGCCCACGGGCTGCCCCATATGGCTCAATTGCAAAGTCACATAAAGCCCATCCGGGCGGGGCGGCGGTGGTGGCTCCACGGCGCGCTTGGCCACCGGAGCGGCCGCCTTCTTGGCGGCAGGTGCCGCAACAGGCGCACTCTTCTTTACCGCAGCCGGAGTCTGTGCGAGCATCAATAGCGAGGAAGCGCTAATCAGCGCCGTAATCATCAAAGTCTTCATCACTATGAATTATATCGGGCGCGCGCTTATTTCTCTACTCTGCCTCGCAATTTCGACGGCCAACCTTCCCGCTCAGACGGCTAAAATCTCCATCCTCGCCACCACCGATCTCCACGGCCACATCTACCCTTACGACTACTTCACGCAGAAACCTGCCAACTACGGCCTCGCCAAAATCGCCACCCTCGTTGCCGAAGAACGCAAAGCCACACCCCACGCGCTCCTCATCGATACCGGCGATACCATCCAGGGCGCTCCCCTCGAAAGCGTCTACCAGAACTTCCGTCTGTCCGGCAAACTTCCCGCCGGCGTCACCATCCCCATCCGCGCCCTCGCCATCGATCCCATGATGCTCGTCATGAACGCCATGCGCTACGACGCTATGACCGTTGGCAACCATGAATTCAACTATGGTCTCGACAATCTCAATGCCGCCCGCCGCGTCGCCCGCTTCCCCTGGCTCAGCGCCAACACCGTCGCCAGCGGACCCAACACCAAACCCTTCATCCCCTACCTCGAAAAAGTCGTCCAAGGCGTCCGCGTCGTCGTCGTCGGCATGACAACTCCCTCCATCCCCACCTGGGAAAAGCCCGCAAACTACACGGGCTACACCTGGGAAAATCCCGTCGATTCCCTCAAGCGCCTCATCGCCCTCTGGGGTGCCAATCAACCGGATCTCGTCATCGTCGCCGCCCACTCGGGCATCGATAAATCCGGCGGAACGGAAAACTTCGCCTGGCAGGCCGCAGAAGTTCCCGGCGTCCACGCTGTCGTCTTCGGCCACAGTCACGGCGAAGTCGCTGAACGCTTCAACGGAGACACGCTCCTCGCCCAACCCAAAAACTACGGTGCCTCCCTCGCCCGTCTCGACTTCGAATTCACCCGCGCCGCCGACGGCAAGTGGCGCATGACCTCCCGTCGCAGCCACCTCGTGAAAGTAAAGCCGGACACCCTTGCCGACGAGCATATCCTCAGCCTCGCCAAGCCCTTTCACGACGCGACCGAGCAGTATCTCTCCAGCCCCATCGCCGAATCGAAAGTCGAACTCATAGCCGCCCGGGGCCGTTTTGAAGACTCTGCTCTCGTCGACGCAATCCACGAAGTGCAGCTCCACTACACCAACGCCGACGTCAGCCTCAGCGCTCTCTTCAACACTCGACTCGTCGTCCACAAAGGCCTCGTTACGGTGCGCGAAGCCGCCGCCCTCTACGTCTACGACAACACGCTCTACAAGATCGAGGGCACGGGCGCAATGCTCCGCGCCGCGCTCGAAAATGCCGCCCGCTACTTTCAATCCTGCCCCACCCCAAGCTGCGGCACGGGCGATCTGATCGACAACAAATTCATGGGCTTCAATTACGACATGGCCGAAGGCGTCGCTTACGAAGTCGACCTCCGCAAGCCCGCCGGGCAACGCATCGTGAACCTGCGCTATAAAGGTGCCCCACTCACCGACCTCCAGCCCCTCACCATCGCGCTCAACAATTATCGTGCCGCCGGCAGCGCCGGCTACGGCATGTTCAAAGACGCAAAGATCCTTTGGCAATCGAACGACGCCATCCGCGAACTCATCGTCGAGTACTACAAAAAGAAAAAGAGCTTCCCCACCTCCGCCAGCGGCAACTGGAGGATCATTCCCGATGCCGCCCGCGAGCGCCTTTTGTCCACAGGGCAAAACCCATAGGCATGCGGCCCTTCCTCGTTGGCATCGCCGGAGCCAGTTGCTCCGGCAAGACGGAACTCGCCCGCGGCCTCGCTCGTCAATTGCTCGAAGACGCACTCCCCGTGACCCTCGATCACTACTATCTCGACCGCACTCACATCCCCGAGCCCGCCCGCTCCGCATTCAACTTCGATCATCCCGATGCCCTCGACGCTCCCCACCTCATTCGCGATATCGAAAGCCTCAAGAACGGCCTTGCCATCGAACAACCGCGTTACAGCTTCGTCACCCACGCGCGCCTCGGATCGACTGAGCCAGTCGCCCCCCGCCCGGTCATCCTCGTCGAAGGCCTCTTCAGCCTTTATTGGCCCGCCCTCCGCAACCTGCTGGATCTCAAGATTTACGTGGAAACTCTGGATGAAGAATGCTATGCCCGCCGCCTGCGCCGCGACATCTCTGAGCGCGGCCGCACTGCTCAGTCCATCGAGCGGCAGTACAGCGTCACGGTACGTCCCATGGCTCTCACTTACGTCCGCCCCACCGCCCAATTCGCCGACCTTATCGTCTCCGGTGTCGTCCCTCTCGACTCCAGCATCGCAGCCGCCCTGAATGCGATCGAAGCCCGCCGCATCGCCCGTGACAACGATAGCTTTTTGTAATAAGTAGGGACTTTCATATTGAGTAGCCGCAGTGGCGGAAATATGCGGCGGCTTCCAGTGTGTCAACGGATCGGGCTTCAATTTTGACAAGTTGGCGAACCCCATCGACCTTGTGGGCTGACAAGTTGTCCGTCACGACGATGTGCCCGGGCTTTAGTCGGGGGCATAGTCCGTGCTCCAGGTATGCCAGAAATGCGTCGCCGGCGGTGGGCGCTTCCATGGTCATCGAAGCAACCCATCCGTTGAGGCTGATCGCTCCCAACAAAGTCAGAGTGCGCCAACTGCCAGGTGCGCTGTCCGGCACACGTTCCCCGACCGGGCCGCGCCCATAGCGCCGGATCATTTCCGTAGTTGTGCCGCTTTCATCCAGGAAGATGATGTTTTCCGCAGATTCCCGGCTGATCCAGGCCCGGAACTCAGCCCTCAGATTCTGGACCCTTTCGCTGTCCTGTTCCGTGGCATGGAGAGTTTTTTTTGAAGCGCAATCCCAATCGCTTCACGTTGCTCCAGAGCCAGCCGATGCTGATCTCCAACTTCTTTTCCTGAAACAGCCGCTCCTTCAGTTCGGCGAGGGTCAGGTCCGCTTGCCCGGCCACCGCCGCTTGTAGAAATCCATCGATCTCCGGCGTCACCTTGCTTTTGCGTCCGCGCTTCGCCCCTGTCGGACGCTCCATCTTGCCGCTCAGGCTATAGGCCGCCAATATCTTCTTCGTCCAACTCAAACTGACGCGAAACCGCTTGGCTAGATCTTCGAGCGTACCCTCACCCTGTTCGCGTGTCTCCAGCACTTTGCGGCGCAGATCATCCGAATATGCTTTTGCCATATTTGTTTGGGCTGAAACATCATCGCCAGAGCGTTTTCACTATATCAGAAACGGCTATAAACAGCGCAATCCAGGCGACAGCCCACGCCCAAGTCCCACGCCCAAGTCCCAC
>JBKJSR010000781.1:0-3363 GCA_046594355.1 Bryobacter sp. | reverse complement strand
ATGCAGGCGGCAAAAAGGTTTTTCAAGCCATTCATCTGATGAATGTCCGTCAGGCCCATGATGCTGAGTGCGGCCAGCATCAGAATCCCGATTCCGGCGCCGAAGTAGCCTCCATAGAGAGCCACCAGAAACTGGAATGCGATCGCCCCCCAAAGCCATGTGACTGAATCATGCGCGTGCGGATCCGCAGATTTCAACTTTCGCTGGATGGGATCCTGAACAAGAAAGAGCAGGGTTGCGAAGAAAATCAAAAAAGGCACCAATCGATCAAAGACGCCGGTTGGTGTGATTCGCAGCAAAACTGCCCCGATGATTCCACCGATCAGACTGGGCACAATCAGAAGCAGCATGCGTCGATTGAGCCCACGCATTTCTTTGCGGTAGCCCCATAGCGATCCCATCGAACCTGGCCACATGGCAACCGTATTCGTTGCATTGGCGACGATGGAGGGCACTCCCAGCCAGACCAGGGCGGGGAAGGAGACCAAGGTGCCTCCCCCCGCTACGGAATTGATTGCACCGGCGGCGAAGGCGGCGGCAAAAGCGAGCAAGGCTTGGAAGATGGAAAGTGAAAATTCTGGCATTGGATTAGTCCAGATTCTTGCATGATTCGACCGCTATGCTGAAAGTGTGATGAATTTTCTTCTCGCTTCGTTGTTGGCTGGCAGTCTTACCTTTGCTCAGTTTCCTGGTTTTGCCGATCCAAATCGCCGTGAGAAGCTGCTAGCTTCAACCCCGCAAATCGACCTTCTTTTTGAGCGCTATTTTAGAGAGCGAAAGGTGCCGGGCCTGGTCTATGGAATCGTGATCGACGGGCAGCTCGCGCACGTGAAAGCCTTCGGTGTTCGAGATGATGTGAGTAAGGATGCGGTTACAGTAGACACCGTCTTTCGCATCGCTTCGATGACCAAGAGTTTTACCGCGCTGGCGATACTGAAGCTGCGCGACGCGGGCAAGCTGTCGCTCGAAGATCCAGTTTCAAAGTGGGTGCCGGAATTGGCAGGTTTGCACTATCCAACAAAGGATACTTCTCCTCTCCGGATCCGCCAGTTGCTTACTCATTCGGCTGGCTTTGCAGAAGACAATCCGTGGGGGGACAGGCAACTCGCGATTCCCGATGCAGAGTTGTCCCGCTGGCTCGACCAAGGCATACCTTTCTCAACGGTTCCGGATAGTAGTTGGGAGTACTCCAATTATGGCTTCGCTTTACTCGGACGGATCGTGGCAAAAGCCTCCGGCAAAAGCTATCAGGCTTATCTCGAGGCTGAGATACTTCGTCCGCTGGGCTTGCAATCGACCACGCTGGAACCTTCCACTGTGCCTGCGGCAAAGCGCGCCAATGGTTATGGCCGCCGGGATGGAAACCTGTTTGAGATACCCTCGCTTGCGCACGGTTCGTTCGGCGCGATGGGCGGCTTGTTGACCAATGCGCGAGACTTGGCGCGTTATGTGGCTTATCAACTTGCGGCCGAACCGGCCCGCGACGACGACGATACCGGGCCCGTCCGCAGAAGCTCAGTCCGGGAAATGCAACGGCTTTGGCGGACCTCAAATTTTTCCGCCAATGGTCTCGACCCTTCGGGCAACATGCGGGCAGCTTCCGGTGGATATGGCTATGGTTTGCAGGTGAGCCAGGACTGCCGATTTTCTCGCATTGTGGCTCATGGCGGCGGGCTGCCCGGCTTTGGTTCTTTCATGATGTGGTTGCCCGAATATGGCGTGGGTATGTTTGCAATGTCCAATCTTACCTACGCCGGACCGGCTGCTCCCATGCGCGAAGCCTTTGATGTCCTGTCACGCGCGGGTGGTCTGCAGCCACGTATACTTGAGCCATCGCCCGCCCTGGTGTCTGCGCAACAGTCTTTGTTGCAACTCTGGTCGAAGTGGAGCAATACAGGTATCGATTCCATTGTGGCCGACAATCTTTATCTGGATCATCCCCGCACAGAGATACAAGCTGAATTCGCCAAGCTGAAATCGAGCTACGCGGAGTGCAAGCCAGTGGGGGCAGTTCATCCGGAAAACTGGTTACGCGGAAACTTTGATCTGGTTTGCAAAGAAGGCAAAGTGAATATCGCATTCACTTTGGCTCCTACCAATCCGCCTAAGCTCCAGTTCCTGCGCATAGGGGGTATAGGCAATATGAGCAGTGCCATGCTTGCCGCCGCCGGGACGGAAGCTGCGCGAGCGCCCTATGGCAAGTGCCGTATCAAACAGACTCTTGGCGGGAACGGCGCAGCGACGACATCACTGTTGCTGGATTGCGAGCGGGGGCCGGTACAGATGAACTTGAAGGCGATCGGCGATCGCTTTGAGACCAGCTTCGTACGCGCTCCAGGTGCTGCCTGCACGCCTTAGTGCTGTTGAATCGCACGGGCTCCGCGATCTGCGGGAAGGACTCTTTCAAATTGCCGCTTTGAGCCGCATCGAAATCGAGCCCACCCGATTCAACGGCGAGCTTCACGGTAAATCTTTTCTCAATGGACGGGTGACCGGGTGATTGAATTTTGAGTCATCCGCAGTTTGCGCATCATTTAGCCGATGGATTGAGCGGGTTTCTGAGACGGCTTTAGGATGCCCACCGCAAAGCGGCGCAGGCTGCAATGCCCCATGGCTGTGGACGCCGATCATTTAGTCGCTGGATTCGGGCTCGATCATAAAGACCTGCTCTACATTGGGGAAGTTGAGGTAGGTATTGAGCGCAGTGCCGCACCAGATCAGCGCGGCTTTCGCGGCCATGATCCGGCGGCGTGACTTTGACGAAATCAGGGGTGCCGCGCGTCTCACCTGCCGCTCGACCAGATAGGTGGCAAGTGCGCGTTAGGTCGGCAGGGCATCGATCGTGATGTCCTTGCCGGCGAAGTTGCAGGTTTAAGCAACGGAACCGCCGTGCCAATTTCATTGGTGCGCTCTTGCTCATCACTGCCTGCTATAGGCAAGGCACCTACTTTTTTTGGGCGTAGCAGTGTTTCGATTTATGGCCGATTACGCTCATGATGTGAGTCTGACGCCCCGTCTCGTCGAGGGCATTCTTCATCGTCTTATCAGAGCTGGCAGCGATAGGCTCAGTTGTGCTACCTACTCCTCGCGCCAAATCGCGACATACCATACCGTCTCACCAATCTTCGTCGGCGCGCCATCTGCTCTTGATTGCGCCCTTCCTCGCTTCGTTTGTGAATTTCGTCAATTCCAGCCAAAGATTCATACCGGGAATCCTTGGCGTTGTTCAGCTTGTAGAAGAGCAAATTTACCCTGCTAGAAACTAATCCGCGCGTTGAACTGGACGGCCCTAGGGGAGTTGGCCACTCCGGTGATGCGGCCGAAGTTGGCGTTGGTGATGTTCTGGTTCGGGGCGGCGAAGCG
>JBKJSR010000702.1:0-6974 GCA_046594355.1 Bryobacter sp. | reverse complement strand
GAACCTGGAGCAGATCCGGGAGTTTTTAACAGCAGCGCCTCTAGCCACACGTAGATCTCTTTCCGGTCCTGCCCGCGAAACTCATACTCTCCGCTCGCTGTTAAAAACTCCCGGATCTGCTCCAGGTTCAATGCCTCGCCGTCCGTCATGTTGATGATCAATCCCCAGCTTGCTCACCTTCAGGCTCATCTTGTATTGGACAAGACTGCCGCTCGACATCACGCTTGCACTGCGAGACAATAAAGCATATGGCTGAAGCGAAACTTGCAACACGCGTTAACGCGAATTTTGTCATCCCGGATGATCCCGAACTATCCACCTACCGCTTCATCATCGTCGCGGCCAAGCGCGCCCGTCAGCTACAGAGCGGACAGCGCTCGTTTTTGCCCACCATGTCCCGCAAGCCGACCGTGGTTGCCATGGAAGAGACTCGCCGGGGGCTCGTGCAGTATCACATCCCCGGAACCACAGAGCCTGGCACCGAAGAAGAATCCTAGGGTCTCATGCCCCGGGAAGGCGCCCGCATTATTTTAGGCGTAGGCGGCGGCATAGCCGCCTACAAATCCGCTGAACTTGCCCGCCTGCTCGTGCAGCGCGGCTATTCCGTTCAGGCTGTGATGACTCAGGCGGCCACGCAGTTCCTCACCCCGCTGACCCTCGCATCCCTAACCCACCACAAAGTCATTACCAAACTTTTCGCCGAAAGAGACGACTCTACGGCGACACTTGCTAGCGCCATCGAACACATTGATGTTGCGCTGGAGAATGATTTGCTGGTCGTGGCTCCGGCGACTGCGGACTTGCTGGCGCAGTTCGCCCACGGGCTTGCCGGAGACTTTTTGACAACGATGCATCTGGCATTCACTGGCCCGGTGTTACTTGCTCCAGCGATGAACACGAACATGTGGAATCATGCCGCCACGCAAGCCAACATCAAGACACTGAAGCAACGCGGGTATCACTTTGTCGGCCCGGATGCGGGCGATCTAGCCTGCGGCATGGTGGGCGCGGGCAGACTTGCCGAGCCGCTTTACATCGCCGACGCTGTTACGGCGTTGCTGCAGCGCAGTCGTGATCTTGTGGGGGAGACGATCTTGATTACGGCCGGGCCGACACAGGAAGCAATCGACCCGGTGCGGGTGATCACCAATCGTTCGTCGGGCAGGATGGGTTATGCGATCGCGGAAAAGGCGGCGGCGCGGGGAGCGCGAGTGATTCTCGTGAGCGGCCCGGTGGCGCTTGCTCCGCCGATCGGCGTGGAAGTGCAGCGGGTGGAATCGGCGGAGCAGATGAAAAACGCGGTGCTGGCGCAGCTTGATGCGGCTTCGATTTTTATCGGCGTTGCGGCGGTAGCCGACTATAGACCGACCAACCCGGCCTCGCAGAAGTTGAAGAAGACGGCTTCCCGCCTTTCGATCGAGCTTGAGCCCACCACCGACATCCTCGCTGAAGTGGGCCGCCAGAAGGGGGACAGGATTGTGATTGGCTTTGCCGCGGAAACTCAAAACCTTGCCGCCGAAGGCAAACGGAAGCTGGAAGCGAAGAACTGCGATATGGTGGTGGCCAATCTCGTTGGCCTGGACGGGACAGGCTTTGAGAGCGATGAGAACGAAGTGCTGCTGATTACGCGCGACGCCGAACCCCAAATGATTCCGCAGGCCGATAAGCGTGAAATCGCGAGCCGTATACTGGATCAAATCGCTCCGCTCCGTCTGAGCGCCAGAGCCCGTAACGCATGAACGCCGAACAGATCCGCCAATACCTCGAATACTACCGGGATCTTGGCATTAAGCATTTGAACCTGGATGAAATTCCTAATTTTCCGAAAGTGGAAGCAGTGGCTCCCGCTGCCGCAAAGACTTTTGTAGCCGCGCCTCCTCCCCCCAAACCTGACATGGACCTCATCCTACCTACCCTTGCCCCCGAAGGCGATACGCTTGCCAAGATCAGCGCCGACATTGGCGATTGCAAACGCTGCCGCCTCTGCCAGGGCCGCAAATCGATTGTGTTCGGTTCTGGCAACGAGAATGCCCGCCTGGTATTTGTGGGCGAAGCGCCGGGCGCGGACGAAGACGAACAAGGCTTGCCGTTCATTGGCCGGGCTGGCCAATTGCTGACGCAGATGATCGAAGGTACCGCAGCCAAAGACAAACTGCCGCTGCGCCGCGAAGACTGCTACATCTGCAATGTGGTGAAATGTCGGCCGCCTGAGAACCGCACTCCGCTACCGGATGAGATGGAAGTCTGTGGCCAGTTTCTGTATCGGCAGTTGATGACCATCCGGCCGAAGGCAATCTGCGCGCTGGGCGCAACTGCCGCGAAGGCGCTGTTGAACACTAAGGACAGCGTGACCAAGATGCGCGGCAACTGGCATCGCTGGCATGGGATTCCGATGATGGTGACTTACCACCCGTCTTACCTGTTGCGAGCCTACAACGCCGAGGCGAAAAAGGAAGCGTGGCTCGACCTGCGCAAGCTGTTTCATTTCGTGCTCGACGATTCGAAGACCGACCCCGAATAGAACCATGCCCGCCGGACTATTTCTCAGCATCGAAGGTATTGATGGCAGCGGCAAATCGACGCAGCTTGAGCTACTTACCGCCAGGCTCAAACGCGAAGCCGTGCCGTATTTGCTCAATCGCGAACCGGGAGGATCGCAAGTGGGCAACCAGATCCGCAAGATCCTGCTCGATCCGGCGAATCCGGTTTCGCCTACCGCCGAATTGTTGCTCTACTTTGCCAACCGGGCACAGAATGTCGACGAGCAGATCCGTCCGGCCTTGGCCGAAGGGAAGCTGGTGATTTCGGATCGTTACACGGATTCGACTCTCGCTTATCAGGGCAGTGCGCGCAATCTGGGGCAAGCGCTGGTTGCCAGCCTGCACGCCATCGCCTGTCGCGGCACCGAGCCGACGCTGACACTCTACTTGCGGATCACTCCGGAACTGGGCGTCAAGAGGCTGAGCCAACAAAAGAAGGATCGGCTGGAGGCGGAGGGTCGGGCGTTTCACCGGCGTGTGTTTCAAGCTTATGAGGCGTTGGCTGCGGCAGAATCCGGGCGCATCGTGGTGGTGGATGGGGATCGCAAGCAATCCGTGATCGCAGAGGAGATCTGGCGTATCGTGATGGATAGGTGGACGCAGCGTGATTAAGAATTTCTATGGCAACCCGGAAGCGGTGGAGACGCTGACGGAGATGCTGGCGACGGAGCGCATCCCGCAAACCATTCTGCTCTCGGGTCCGGGCGGGATTGGAAAATCGACGCTGGTGCGGCGTTTTGCTTCGGTCATCCTCGAAGCGAGCGCTACCGGCCTGGCGAAGATTGAACACGACGATCTTTCTCAAGCGCACAACATCGAGCTGATTGCAGAGCGCGAAAAGTTGGCCAGCGACAAGCGTTCGGAAGATCCGCTCAAGTTTGCAAGCCATCCCGATTTCATTACGTTTGCGCCGGATGGCCCATTAAGGCAGGTTTCGATCCAGCAGATTCGTTTGTTGAAGGATCAGGCGCAATTGCTGCCTTCGCGCGGCAAGCGCCGCGTATTTCTGATCGACCAGATTGACCGGGCGAACGAACAGGCGGCAAATTCTTTACTGAAGGTGCTTGAGGAACCGCCGCCCCACTTGCTGATCTTTATCACGGCGGAGAATTCATACGACCTGCTGCCGACGATCCGTTCCCGTTCGGTGAATATTCGAATGAACCGGTTGCCGGAAGAGGACATCACGGCTTTTCTAACTGCGCGCGGCCTGGACCAGCCTGCCCGGCGCGCACGGCTCGGCAACGGTTCGCCGGGCGTCGCGGCGGCAATCGACCTGGAAGTTTTTGACAAGCGCCGGGCGGCGATGTTGAATTTACTGGAAGTGGCCAGCAGGCGGGCAGCCTTTGGGAGCTGGCTAAAAAATGTCGAATCGATTTCGGCATCGAAGTCGGAAAAACTGGATTATTATCTCGACGTACTTTTCTTGCTGCTGGAGGATATCCTGCTGATTGCGCATGGCTTTGACCAGATCCGCAATCCGGATATCGCCCGCCAGCTTAAGTCGATCGCCGATGCGGTGAGTTTGCCCTGGATGAGCCGGGCGGTGCATTTAACCGATGAAATGGCGCGGCTTTTGCGGAGGAATATCCAAAAAGGCATTGCGCTGGACGCCTTCGCGATCGAGTTGCGGGATATGGTCCCGGCCGGGGCCTAAAGAGAATTTTTGTCCCGTTGAACCTTTGATCGTCTCCACACGTCTCCTCTTCAACCGCACAAGCGCATATAATCGAGAGTAATTCGTAAGGAGTCATAACTTGGATACACCCATACGCCGTGTGTTGCGCGCCCCTGTTTCAGAGACACGGGAAAAGCCGCACTCAACGGCAAAGTCTTCTTCCACCGCGGCTGCAAAGAAACAGATCCCTCCGGATCAGACCAACGCGGAGAATTTCTATTACATCAAGCAGATGAACACCAAGACGCCGATGGTGATCGTTCTCAAGGATGGGGAAATTCTGCACGGCATCATCGAGTGGTACGACAAAGGTTCGCTGAAGGTGAACCGCGACGGAGACCCCAATCTGCTCGTCTACAAATCCAGCATCAAATACATGTACAAGGACGAAGACGAGGAAGATTCTTAATCGTCTTCGGTCTGTAGCCTTTTTTTCATTTCAAGACGGTATTCGCGGCGGGCACCCGCCTGCTCGTACCGTCTTTTTTCGGCGTCGGATTCGGGAATGACGGGCACGACGCGGATCTTGCCGCCTTTGCCATCGACGGCGACAAAGGTGAGATAGGCGGAAGTCGTGTGGCGGACATCGCCGGTCATGAGATTTTCGACGAAGACTTTGACTCCCACTTCCATCGATGTAGTCCAGGCCCGGTTTACCGAGCTGCGTACGATCACCAGCTCGCCGATCTGAATGGGGTGGAGGAAGTTCATGTAGTCGACCGAGGCGGTGACGACGGGGGCGCGGGCGTGTCTGCTGGCGGCAATTGCGCCGCCGATGTCGACGAGGTGCATGACGCGCCCGCCGATCAGATAGCCGAGGGGATTGGCATCGTTGAGCAGGGCGAGCTCGGAGATCTCGGAGCTGCTTTCGCGAACGGTGCGTCCTGTTGCGGGGGGTTGATTGGTTTCTTCAAGTTTCCAGCCTGTCATTTCACTTCGACGCTAACATGATAATTGTGTCTAACCGTATTGAAACTCTCGAGAATCTTCTGACCCAGTCCCCGGGCGACAGCCGTCTGCGCTATATGCTTGCGAATGAATTTAAGAATGGCGGGCAACTCGAAGAAGCGGCTCGCGAATTTCGTTCGATCATTGCCGCCGATGTGAATTACGGCCCGGCTTATTATCATGGCGGGCAAACGCTGGAGAAGATGAATATGCTGGACGAAGCGCGGGCAATGTACGCGGCTGGGATTGAAGCGACGGGACGGTCTGGAGATGCGCATACGCGGGGCGAGCTGGAAGCGGCGCTGTCGATCTTGGGTTAGATAGGGGACTTCCCTTTACCCGCACGGAGGTTTTCTGCCCCAACACGGCAGGGCCATATTAGAATCAGGGCGTGCATATTCTTATATTCTTTGTTGTCGTTGGGATGGCGGCGGCGGGCGTGATTACCGAAGACGGCGCGCAACTCCTTAAGGCGAGCGAGGCCGGCGGGAGCGAAGGGCCAGTTTGGGAAGGCAAGGACAGTTTGTATTTCACCGGCAAGGGGCGAATCTTCCGCCTCGACGCGGGTGGAACGACGCATGTTTTCCGCGAGGGTTCCGGGGGTGCAAACGGTCTCCTCTTCGACCGGGAACGGCACCGTGCTGGTAACTGCGGTTCGATCCATTCCTCGTTTCATCCTTACCGAACCTGCTGGTCGAACTGCCAAACGGACGCCTCACACTCAGTCGTCCATGGACAAGGGTTCGCAGAAGTTCATTTTGAGTTTTCCTTCATCAGCGATTCATGTAGCAAACTCTTGATGTACGTCTGATACGGAAGCCCTTTGGCTGCGGCAAGTTTATTTGCGATGGCAAGATCAACGGCACTCAGCCGGATACTGATATGCCGCGTCTCCGGCCGCGCGAACAATCCGCGAACGGCACCTGTCCATTGCTTGTCCGTGATTTCGGGAATGTCGCTGAAGTCGATTTTTTCATCGGGCAGTGCAGCGAGAGCTTCGAGTTCTTTTTTCTGTTTCTTAGTTGGCATAACGTCTCCGTTCCGATGGGCTTGCTTTTCGTGCAGAGATGATCCGGATCACTTCATTACCTTCACCGTCCTGAACCGTATGAGCGACCGTCAGGATTACGATACGGTCTGCGCTTCCGGGACTTTGCCAGCGTTCCTCGCCTTCGACGTTCCGTTCAGGGAATGAGACCACATGAGGGTCGTCGAAGACGAGTCTCGCCGTCTCGAAGCTGATCCCATGCTTAATGATGTTGGTCCGATTTTTAGATTCGTCCCACTCAAAGTAAACCACCATCTGTATGCACACTGTAGCACAATCAAAAAGACTCGGTGGTCACGAATGCACCACTCATGTAGATCATGTGGTGCAATTCAGCAACGTTCGATCACCTGTGACTGCAGGCCTTGGCCAACTGGTGTTTGCAATCATTTCGACCATTTCGTTCGTTGATTCCCCTTTGCCGCCGCATCTACCGCCAGCCCCGCTGCCCGCCGCACTTATGCACCCCCGGGGACTCCCCTTTACCCGCACGCAAGTTTTCGGCCCCAATACGGCAGAGCCATATTAGAATCAGGGCGTGCATATCCTTATATTCTTTCTTGTCGCTGTGATGGCGGCGGCGGGCGTGATTACCGAAGACGGCGCGCAACTCCTTAAGGCTAGCGAGGCCGGTGGAAGCGAAGGGCCAGTTTGGGACGGCAAGGACAGCTTGTATTTCACCGGCAGGGGGCGAATCTTCCGCCTCGACGCGGGTGGAACGACGCATGTTTTCCGCGAGGGTTCCGGGGGTGCAAACGGT
>JBKJSR010000376.1:0-2712 GCA_046594355.1 Bryobacter sp. | reverse complement strand
ATCAGGAAAACTCGTGGCCAGCTTCTTAGCACTGTTGACTAAGTGCGGCGGAAGCGCCAAAGTTCTCAGTTGCCGACGACGATTGTCAATTCCTGGGTGACGGCGACACCGTCGATCGAGATCGACAGGCGGACATCGCCAGCAGCTACGTTGGGAACCGTCACGTTGAACTGGTAGAGGCCAACCGCCCCTGGTGCCAGGCCCGCGTAGGTCACTGTTGCCGGTGCGTCGCCGAAGCGAACCACGGCATTCGTGAGGGTTGATGTTCCACTAGCGACCACTCCTGCGGCTGACGCCGGGTTGGTTGCGCCAGCGCCAACGAGATAGAGCGTGATATTTTCACCGGCTCTTGCCGGACGCGTGGTAATGCCGGTGACTTCACCGGTGCGTCCAACGAAGGTGGTGTTGTCGGTGAATAGGGCCACCGCGAGCTGGCGTCCATTCACTCTGAAATTGGCGGGCGCGAGTACGCCGGGAGCGCGAGCAACGGCGGTCATGGGGATACCGGCGCTGGCACCAATCTCATTGGTAACGATGACTTGAACCGGGCCGGTGCCAATGCCGTCGGGGACCTGTGCGTTCACCTGTCCGGGGCTCACGTAACGGATGAAGGCGGGTCTGCCGCCCACTGTGACGCTAACGCCTTCGAGGGACGTGGGAGCGTTTGCTCCGGTGAAGTCGAAGCCAGCCCACTCGCGGGTCACGTTCGTGAGGTTGGTGCCAAAGATTTCAATCCAACTTCCTGGAGCGATGTTCTTGCCGCCGCCGAAGCCTTGCGCGGCCACGCCGCTGTCGTTGCTGACAGTGGGACGGGCCAATGCGGGCGCAGGTGAGAGCCTCAGGCTGGTTGTGTAGATATGGTCATTTGCATTGGATCCAGTGCCATCGGCTGCGTTTCCGGCAGCGTAGAATACGATGTCGCCTGTTGCCGTTGCTGGAGGCGTCCACTCGACTGTAAAGGTAGACAATCCGTCGGCTCCGATTCGGGTGGCCGGCTCGAGGTGGGTTACAAATTCCCGGTCCGCGCCGCAAGGGGCATTGCCAGAGGGATCGCAATTCACCTGAATCAGCGTTGAAGGGGTGAATGTTCCGGCTTTAAGATTTTCATCGCTGGTAAGACGCGAGGTGAGCTCGAAGCCCCAGCGTTTTGCAGCAGGGTGAAATACCTGAACGCGGATCTGTTGCTTCTTGCCGGGCGTGTAGTTTACGGCAGTGATCCGGGTGAAGCCCCGCGAATCGGAATTCGCGGAACCCGTGGGGCGATGGCAGGCGGTGCAATCGGTTCCACCATCAATTGCAGCGCCGGTACGCCGTATGGGCGAACCTCCACTGCGGGCATACATCAGAAGAGGAAGCGCCGACAATACGGCACTCCAGAATACTTTTTTCCACATAAGTCAAATTACCCCAAAGCTAGATTTTTTACTACGAAACTCATCTCAATTGCCAACAGCAAGAAAGACACTTGTCTGGGTACGAATGGAGCCGATGGACATTGAGATTTCGTGGTCCCCAGCCTGCACATTCGGTACAACGATATTGAATTGATACAATCCCACTGCGCTCGGAGCTAGTCCTGAGTACTCGGCCGTGACGGTGGCGCTGCCAAGTTGGATTTGCAATCCAGGTATTGAGTTTGCCTGGGTGACCACTGTCCCTGAGGGAATTAGTGGGTTCGTTGCGCCAAACCCGACGCCATAGATCACAAGTCTATCCCCAGGCTTAGGAAGCCTGAAGTTCAATCCAGTGATAAACCCGGGCGGTCCGGCGAAGACCCTGTTTGTAATGGTACTTTCTGGAAGTTCCGCGACGACATATTGCTTGCCTGAAGCGTTGCGAAATGATGGTGGCGCTAGTATTCCAGGGGCACGCGCTTGCCCGGTGACGGTGATTGGGTCGCTCTCGCCACCTGGGGAAATCACCTTAATCTGAACCACAGGGCCAGAAGCAATTCCATCAGGAACTTGGACATTGACTTGCGATGGGTTCAAAAAAGCCACGAAAGCCGCTTTTCCGTCGACGGTGACTCTTGTGTTGCTCAAATTTGTTGGGGCAACTCCGCTATTGAAGGCGTTATCCCATCTGCTCTCTACAACTGTAGTGAAATCCTTGCCAAATATTTCTATCCAAGACCCAGGCGCAATTTGAGGCACTGCCCCAAATGCACCTGCTGAGACTATGCCGCCCTGGCTGATGGTCGGCCTCACGCCGCCGCCGCCCGCGCCTGGCTGCAAACGCAAGCTCTTGAGGTGAACTTTTGCGCCGCCGGGTGCCGGGCCATTGCTGGCATTGGCAGCCACATAGATGATTACCGCGCCGGCGGCTTGTGACGCCGGTGGTGTCCAGTCAAATGTAAAAGTGTTGCTCGTGTTCGGGGTGCTGTGCCCGATGAATTCAACTGGTGCCGTTGCCGGGCAGCCGATGTTCGGGCGATCCTGTCCGTTGTCGCAAATTACGTACATCGCGTTGCTTAGCGGTGTGAAAGTACCCGCCTGCCCCATGATTGTGCTGCTCTCGAGGCGTGCGGTGGCCTGCATCCCATAGCGTGCGGCGGTGTCCGTAATCCGAACAGTGAATCGCTGCTTGATGCCTGGCTGGTAGTTCACTCCCCCTTCCCACAAGATGTTCAAGCTTGGGGAATCATTCGTGCGCGTTCCAACGTGACATCCGCTCTGGATGCAAGTCTGGTCTCCGGGGGCACCCGTACTGCGT
>JBKJSR010000782.1:0-2778 GCA_046594355.1 Bryobacter sp. | reverse complement strand
ATCAAATTGGCGCTGCATGACACTCAATATACTCCGTTGCGAACAGCCGACGGCGCTGCCCAACGGATAAATCCTGACTGACGGCGTAGAGTAGCGTGATCCGCCGGCCCCTCGATTTGCTGGAGCTTTCGCTCCACCTTTCTCTCCAACGTCAAGTGGGTCCAGCCAAGTCGAAGTCACCCGTGTCCGAAACCCTCGAAAACCTGCCGCTAATCCGCCGCCCAAACAGGAAGTCAAGCGCGAGATCAAAAGCGGCCTGCATCTGCACCCAGGTATGTGGCGTGCTGCCAAACGCTTTCGAGCGGCGAATCGCCATCTCCGGCGATATCCCGGCATTTTTCGTTGACAACGTTGTTCAGTGCCTGGCGTCACGCCAAGAAGCTTGGCGGCGTCAGTCACACTTAAGTCAAGCGGCTCAAGGCAATCATGCCGGACGATGCTACCCGGATGGACTGGATTTTTCATCGTGCTCCTCCTTATCTTAGTGGTAATCGATCCACTCGACGCTTTTCAGATTCCTCTACGCTCGATGAACGCTGGAATGTCCCGCTTGCCATGAGCGAACGCAACGATTTCTATGGAGCTTCTGGTCGTGCGGTAAAGAATCAGGTAGTTGCCCACAGGCCAAAACAGGAGGGGTCTATCACCGACCAAATCTTCTCGTCGATGGCCCATTCCGGGAGTCGCCGCTAGCGCAAGAATCTGGTCCTGAAGGACCCCGATAAAGCGATCTGCGGCATCCAGGTTATCCTCAGCAATGTATTCCCAAATGTTGTTTTATTGCACTTATTGCATTTAGAGCGTAGGATGAAGGTAGAAGAACGAGAAGGAGCCGACTCACATGACCATGCTTGCCCATAGACAACTTCCCCCCTCCGCACAGGACGCGGCGATGGCGCGCGTGTCCGGCCAGGTCCTTTCGCCCTTCGTGCAGCGAAAGGGGTCTTTGACCCTGAAAGTCCGGGAAGCGGGCAAAGATCAGCCGCTGGAGCTTCCGTCCGGTGCTGTCGCCCTGCTCATGGAAATTCTTGAAGCCATGGCGGCGGGCCGGGGCCTTATCCTTATCCCGGAAAACGCGGAGCTGACCTCCGTGCAGGCCGCAGACGTACTGAATGTCTCGCGCCCGTTTCTGATCAAGCTCCTTGAGGACAACGTCCTGCCGCACCGCAAGGTCGGCAAGCACCGCCGCGTCCGCATGGAAGACGTGATGGCTTACAAGGCAAAGATCGACCGCGACCGCGAGGCGGTCCTCGACCAGCTCGCCAAAGAGGCGCAGGAACAGGGCATGGGCTACTGAACCTATGAGCCACTACACGGCGCTGCTTGATGCGAATGTGCTCTACCCGGCCCCCTTGCGCGACCTCTTCCTGCAACTCGCGGTCACGGATTTGTTCAAGGCCAAATGGACGGCGAACATTCACCGCGAATGGATCGAGGCGCTGATGCGCAACGAGCCGCAACGGGACAGAGCGGCGCTTGAGCGGACGCGGGACCTGATGGACACAGCGACAAGAGACAGCCTCGTTACTGGCTACGAGGCGTTGATTGACACTCTTTCACTTCCCGATCCCTATGACCGGCATGTGCTGGCCGCCGCAATCGTGGGCCGTTGCGATGTCATCGTGACGCAGAACCTGAAGGATTTCCCGGAGGCGGCGCTGGCACCCTTCGAGATTGAAGCCCAGCACCCTGATGAATTCCTCTGCAACCACCTGAGCCTTGCGCCCGGCGTCGTCTGCGGCGCGGTGCGCAAAGTTCGGGCGCGGCTTCAGACCCCCCCGTATAGCGTCGAGGAGTATCTCGCAACGCTGACGCGGCAGGGCCTCGTCGCGACGGTCGGGGAGTTGCAGTCTTTCGCGGACTTGCTTTGAAGCGCAGCGCTACGTCTCTTCAAATTTTGAGGCGTGATAGGCAAGATTCCAGGGAGTATGCCCGCCGCTCGTCAACGTGACTTGAAAACGCTCTGGCATCTCCGAAGGCCTTTCGGCAAGCGGAATCTCGCGAATCGTGATTTCGGGGGGCATCAGCCTTTGCAGGCCGTACGCCGTGAACTCCTCGACAAAGCAACACAACCTGTCGAGCATGAAAGAAACGAACTCGGTAAACGGTTTATCGTCGATGAGCGGCTCCGGGGCTTTCACGCCGTTTCCAACCTGCTCATACCCGATGCGCGGCAGGGTCCAGCCCGTATGTTCAATCTCGTGTCCGAAACCCTCGAAAACCTGCCGCTAATCCGCCGCTCAAACAGGAAGCCAAAACCGTTCACAAATATTTTCAAGAATTTTTTGGCCAAAACACCATATTTTCCGCACTTCTGTGCCCTCCTCCACATTAAGACGCTCCATCCGCTTGCTACTGTGTGACCGATGGAAAACCAAGCCCCAAACACGCAACCGATCCTGGATCAGCCCACGGACACCAATCCGCAGCCGACCCAAACCGTTTCCGCCGCCCAATTAGCCGCTAACCGTTCCAATGCCAAAAAATCTACTGGCCCACGAACCCCGCAAGGCAAACTCCGCTCTGCTTCAAATTCCCTGAAGCACGGTCTCTTTTCACTCTCTAACTTCGATGGCTTCATCCACAACCACGACATCGCCTTGTCGGTGGTCACCAACTACCTCGATCAATTCGAACCGGTCACTCCAACCGAGGTAACTCTCGTTCACCAGCTCATCCACCAGCAATTGCGATTCCTGCAAATGGAATTCCTCTTCAACCAGGCCATGAGCGTCCGCGTCGATGACATCCTCAAAACCCCGGTCGCCTTCCTCCCGC
>JBKJSR010000324.1:0-5262 GCA_046594355.1 Bryobacter sp. | reverse complement strand
CTTCTCGATGGGAGTCAGCTTCCAGAGCCCATCTTCACGCCCGCGACAAAAGCCCAGTCGGGACACGATGAGAACATCAGCTTTGAGAAAGCGGCCGCTAAGATCGGCTCTGAACTTGCCGGCGAGTTGCGCCGGCTCACCCTCGCAATCTATGCGAAGGCCACGGCATATGCAGCCACCAAAGGAATCCTGCTTGCGGACACCAAATTTGAATTTGGTTTTGTAGGCGATCAATTGGTACTCGGCGACGAAGTATTGACACCGGATTCTTCGCGCTTCTGGCCCCGTGATACTTGGGCACCGGGCGGACCCCAGCTTTCTTACGACAAACAATATGTGCGGAATTATCTGGAGCAGATCGGCTGGAACAAGCAACCGCCCGCCCCTGGCCTGCCAGAAGAAGTCGCACGCGAAACATCCAACAAATACAAAGAAGCCTATAGTCTGTTAACAGGCCATAGCCTGCCGCAATCATGAACTGGCTCGATCTCGTTCTTGCCGCTATCTTTGGTCTATCCATCGGGGCTGGAATCTGGAAGGGCTTCTTCCGGCTTTCCATCGGACTCGCCGCAACCGTCCTATCCATCCTTCTCGCAAGCTGGTTCTACGGCCTTGCCGCTTCTTTCTACACACCTTATTTGAAGCAGGAAACGCTGGCCAATTTTCTTGGCTTTCTCACCATCCTTCTGCTCGTGCAACTCACGGGAGCGCTGCTGGCCAAACTCTTTTCAAGCTTCTTCAAGAAAGCCGGACTTGGCTGGCTGGACCGCCTGCTGGGCGGGGCCTTCGGGCTGATTCGCGCAGTGCTGGTGGCGAGTGTTTTTGTGATGATTCTCACGGCGTTTTCCTGGAATGGGCCGCCTGCTTCCGTAGCCGAATCGAAGCTTGCTCCCTACGTGATGGAAGGCGCGAGCATTCTGGTTTATCTCACGCCGCGCGAGATCCGCGATGGATTCCATTCAAACTACGAGAAACTGAAAGAGCAGTGGAAGAAAACAGTTCAGGACACCATCAAGAAGGCTCCACCGGTCTTCAAAAAGTAATTGCCTTTCCGGCACCGCAGCTTCTGATTTTCGATTTAGACGGAACATTGATCGACTCAAAGCAGGACTTGATCGCGAGCGTCAATGCCACGCGAACCTATATGGCATTGCCCGAGTTGCCAGGCGAACTCGTCGCAAGTTACGTGGGCAATGGCGCACCGGTTTTGATCCGGCGGGCCATGGGTACAGAGGCGAGCGATCACGCTGTAGAGAGCGCACTCGAATACTTCATCAGTCACTACCACGAGCATTGTCTCGATGCCACCCGTCTTTACCCCGGCGCAATGGACACGCTGAATGCAGCACGTGAGAAGGGCATCCGTCTCGCGGTGCTCACAAACAAACCCGTTCGCATCAGCAATGTGATTCTCGATGGCCTGGGGCTTGAAGGCGTGTTCTTTCGGGTCTATGGAGGCAACAGCTTTCCGGCCAAAAAGCCAGACCCGATCGGCATTGATACATTGCGTGCCGAGACAAGTGTTGTGGCAGAAAGAACTGTCATGGTTGGCGATTCTTCCGTCGATATCCAGACCGCCCGCAACGCAGGAGTTTATTCTGTTGGCCTCACTTATGGACTACAGCCGGAGTCGTTGCGCGAAGTGCCGCCCACCCTGTTGCTCGACCGCATGGAGGATTTGATCTCGCACCTATGAGGCTGCTTTGCACTCTCCTGATTGCACTCGGCTGCCCGGCACAACAGGTTGGGTGGCGCGAAGTGGCCCCGCTGTTCGACCGCTGGTGCAACTCGTGTCACAGAGCGGGGCAGGTTGGACCCTTCGACTTCACCAGCTACGAAGGGGCTTCGGCTTACGCCGCTGAAATTGCCCGCGACCTGCTCGGCAACAAGATGCCGCCGTGGCGCTTGAAGCCCTCGCCTGTTGCCTACTCCAATTCCCGCCGCTTGCCGGATGAAGTGACCGCAAAGTTGCTTCGCTGGATTCACACGGGCACGCTGCCAGGCAAGCCGGCACCAATGCCCAAACGTCACCCGCAGTGGAATCTTGGCCCGCCCGGTCTGGTGCTTCCGCAGCCCAAAGAGCATACGGTGGCAGCGGAAAAGATCGTGGACATTGTGAGCTTTGAAGTCTCGCCGGCCGAGTTGGGAACGGAGACGCAAGAGCGTTTCTTTGAGGCATTCGAATTCCGCCCTTCGAATCGTAATCTCCTGCATCATGCGATTTTGAAAATCGGTTCGCAGCCTATCGCTGCCTGGGCCATGTGCGACAACGGCATTCGTCTTGAGAGCGGCGTGGCCTGGACGCTTCCGAAGGGCTTGCCACTGACGGTTGAGTTGCATTACTTCAAACGCACCCTGCGCCCGGCACGCGACCTCACCCGGCTGGCGCTCTATTTTCCGAAACAGAAGCCGATTCGCAGCGCTTCGCTTGTCGAGATCTCGAAGCCAGACATACTGATTCCTGCGGGAGCCAATCTGCACCCGGAAAAGACCATATTCCCCATCTCTGAAAACTTGCGCCTGCACGCCATCCTGCCTGTTTTCCAGTTGCTCGCCGACGATGTGAGACTGCGGATGAAGGGCGAGCAAGACTACTTCCTTTGGGTCGCGCCGTTTGAACATCACCTGATGAGCAGCTACCAACTTGCCAAGCCGCTGCCCTTATCGATTGGGGCAAGGATCGAGGCCGAAGCCATCTACGACAACTCCACGCAGAATGCATACAACCCGCACCAGAAGCTGCGCGAAGTTCGTTTCGCCGAGAACGGCCTCGATGAGACTTTTCGTTTTTGGCTTACGGTATCGAGGCCGATTCGATGAAAGCATCCTCGCGGCACAGGCGCATCCCCACCAATAACGCCATGGGCTGGAGTTCGAACACACTCAATGAGTTGAGCGAGCTTTTCGTTGAGGATTGCCGCGAACACCAGGGGAGAGTTCTCGACATTGGCGCGGCACTCGGCATCGCCAGCCTGGCAGCGCTCGAGGCGGGTGCGCGTGTCGTAGCCAACGACACGGACCCGGAGCATCTTCGCCAGATCGAGCTGCAGGCAAGACCCGAATTACTAGAGCGTCTGGAATTGCGGACGGGACGCTTTCCCAGGCAGCTCCCACTCGAAGAGACAAGCTTCGATGCCGTCCACGCTTCCAACATCTTCCACTTCCTCACCGGTAGGCAACTGGAGGTCGGAGCACAGAGCCTGCACCACGCACTAAAGCCGGGCGGCAAACTTTTTGCAATCGCCGCAACCCCATACATGTCGACCTTCCAGGACTTTGCCGGCGCGTATGAAGCGCGCAAAGCGGCAGGCGAAGCGTGGCCGGGCTGGGTCGAAAATATCCGCTCGATCTCAAAGCATCGGCTGCTCAGCCGCTTGCCCAAATCCATCCATCTCCTCGATGACACAGTACTCCCGCGCATCTTTGTTGCCGCCGGATTTCATATTGAGCGTTGTTGGCTCTTTCGACGGCGCGATCTCCCAGGGAGCCTTCATCTCGATGGCCGCGAGAGCGTTGGATTGATTGCCCGCAAAATTTGAGCAGCCAGGCTATAGGTGTTTGCCGCAGCGTTCACAGCGCATTCGATCGGGTCGGAGTAGCCGCCTCCGAGGGTGACCACGCAAGGAAGCGCCGCTTTGCGGATTGCCTCGAAGACCATCCCGTCGCGCTGCCTCAAGCGGTCTGTTGCGAGCGCGTCCACACCCGCTTGATAAAACACGATTTCCGGTTCGAGCGCAAATACCTTTGGCAGATGCTCCGCCAATTGCGCGAGGTATTCCGCATCCTTTGTTCCGTTCTCGAATTCAAGATCGAAATCAGAACGCTGTTTGCGAAACGGGAAGTTGTGACGGCCATCGGCGGAAAACGTAAACACGCTGTCGTAGCCGGCGAAAATGGCGGCAGTGCCATCCCCCTGATGTACATCGAGATCGATGACCGCCACTTTGCGAATCTGCCCTTCGTCAAGCAATGTCTGAGCCGCTACCGCAATGTCGTTGAGAACACAAAAACCCGAGCCACAATCGCGGTAAGCATGGTGAGTGCCACCGGCCAACACTCCTGCCCAGCCTTCGTCAAGAGCCAGGCGCGAAGCTGCCACGGTGGCCCCGACACTCGACAGCGTGCGGGCAATCCATTGGGAGACTTGTGGAAAGCCAATGCGCCTGATTTCAGATGCGAAACGGAAGCCTCCCTGCCCTTCGAGTTTCTGGCGAATGAGGTGATACTTCTCCATGGGGAACGTGTGTCCATCCGGCAGAGGAATGGCGTGATGGTCGCAATAGTAGAGCAGTGGAAGATGGGAACTGATATGCGTTGTGAACCTGGCGAAAAAATCGCCACTCACTTTACGATATCTTGGGGGCATGAAACGAGTTTTGCTGCCCGTAGACTTTTCGCCCAGGGATGCGGCCGCCGCGCATTACGTGAAACAGCTCTACAAGAAAAGCCCCTTTGAAACTTTCTTGCTCCATGTGGTGCCTCCACCCGATTACGAAGCGGCTGTGCTCGAAGCAGGCGGACCGGTTCTGCAGGAATTGATGGACACGCGGCGCAAACTGGGTCAGGACCGGTTGAATGAAACCTGTTTGAAGGAACTGGATGGCATGCCCGTCAAGCGGGTACTGCGCGAAGGATTCCCCAGTGAGCAGATAATACAATACGCCTCGGAAAATCAGATGGATCTGATCGTGCTACCGACGCATGGATACGGCCCCTTTCGGCGCTTCCTGCTCGGGAGCGTGACCTCCAAGGTATTGCATGATTCGCAGTGTCCAGTGTTGACTGGGGCACATATGGAGACACCCAAGCTCGAAGAGATTCACTTCGACAAAGTGGCCGCCGCCATCGATCTCAGCGGGAGCTCCGTGAAAGTAATTGAGAAGGCCAAGGCGCTGGCCGACTTACTGGGTGCGAAGCTTGTGGTGTTGCACGCCATGGAAGGAATCAACGCACATGTTGGTTTCAATTTCGAAAGCGCACACGAACTGCACTTCGAGGCCGCTGTTCAGCAACGCATGGCTGAGCTCACAACTGGGCTGGATGTCGAAACGCTGATCGAGACCGGGGATCCGGCCAAGACCGTTGCAGCGCTGGTGGCTCGCTGCGGAGCGGACCTCGTTGTAATCGCCCGCAGCACCTCGCACGGGCTGGCAGCACTGCGGACTCAGACCTACGCCATCATTCGCGAGAGTCCCGTGCCGGTTTTAAGCGTCTAGTGCGCGGCGACAAGCAGCACACCTGCTAGAACGAGCGCAGTGCCGC
>JBKJSR010000585.1:0-6432 GCA_046594355.1 Bryobacter sp. | reverse complement strand
ACCAACTCCTCCCCCGCGGCGGTAACCTCTTCCTCCGACGCTCCGAACCCAACGCCGAACCCGTAGAAAAGCAGATCCATTACATCCTCGGCTCCGGCAACTCCGCCAGTACCTACCTCCATCGTACCCCCCAAAACCGCCTCCTCGAAATGCCCGTCAACTCCTATGCCGCCGACAACGGGGCCCTCGCCATGAGCCCCGGCTACGACCGTCCCGACCATATGGATATGCGGCGCGCCATCGGTTATCAATGCGTGTTTTGCCATAACGGATATCCGAAACAGGCGGGGACCAGTCTGTTTGACGACGCGGTGTTCGAGGGGGAATTGCCAGAGGGGATCGATTGCCAGCGTTGTCATGGACCGGGTCGCGAACATGCCTCCACCATGGGCAGGGGGAAGATTCTGAATCCCAAAAAACTGAGTGGCGAGCGGCAGATGGAGGTCTGCATGCAATGTCATCTCGAGACCACCAGCTTCTCGTTGCCGAATTCGATTGTGCGCTTTGAGCAATCGATTTTTGGCTATGATCCACGCGAGCCGCTGGAGAAATTTATCGTCCATTTTGATCATGCAAAGGGGAGCAAACTGGACGACAAGTTTGAGATCGCTTCGTCGGCTTACCGGTTGCGGCAGTCGAAGTGTTTTCTGAACAGTAACGACAAGCTCACCTGCACAACTTGCCACAACCCGCATGAGAAGACCACCAGCGTGGATACGGCTTGCGTGAAGTGTCACGGACAGATGATCAGTTCAGCGAAGCATCCGGCCAAGGCGGATTGCGCAAGTTGCCATATGCCGAAGCGGCGGACCGAGGATGTGATCCATGTCGCGGTTACGGATCACAAAATCCAAAAGCCAGACCCGAAGCAGGATTGGCTTGCGGCGCGTGTAGAACGGCATGAACAGATGGGCGGGACTTCATATCAAGGCGAGGTGGCGCTGTATTACCCGAAGAGTCTCGATGACGATTTGTATCCGGCGCTCGCGCAGGTGATGCACCAGAGCAATTTGAAGAAGGGCATTCCCCGGCTGGAGGCGGCGCTCGAAAAACACAAGCCCAAACATCCCGCTTATTACTTGCAGATGGCGCAGGCGCTGCATGCGGGTGGCGAATCGGGGCGGGCTTTGGCTTATTACGAGAAGGCGCTGGCAATCGATGCCACGTACTTGCCTGCCCTGCGGAGTAAAGGGACGACGCAGTTCCGGGCCGGCGATGTTTCGGGGGCCAAGCTGACGCTGGAGAAGACTGTTGCGCTGCACCCGCAAGATTCGCTGGCTTGGCTGGAACTGGCGCGTGTGTTCCGCAACGAGGGGAAGGCTGCCGAGGCGGCGAAGGCGGCGCGGAAGGCGATTGAGCAGGAACCGGAACTGGTTGAGGCGCACAAGACGCTGGGAACGATTTTGATGGAGAGTGGAGACCGGACGGGTGCCGAGCAGGCGTTTCGGGGTGCGCTGCGGGAGCAGCCGGATGAGGCCGAAGCGCAAAGTAATCTGGCGAACCTGCTGGCGGGCCGGGGAGAGGGAGCGGAGGCGGAACGGCATTTTCTGGCTGCGGTGAAGGTTGCTCCGGGGTTGAAGGCGGCTCGCTTCAACTACGCAGTGTTTTTGGCGGGGCAGAAGCGGTTTGCGGATGCGTTGCCACATGCACTTGAGTTGGTGAAGCAGGAGCCGGGGAATCTGGAGCTGCGTGACCTGCTGGGGAATCTGTACATGGCGCTAAGGAATTTTCGGGAGGCGGCGGGCCAGTATAGTGAGTCGCTGCGCATCAATCCGGGCTACGCGCGGGCACAATTGGGATTGGGTACGGCGCTGGGGGCGTTAAATGATTTTTCGGGGGCAAGAAGGTTCTTGGCACAGGCGGCGAATTCGATGGATCCGGCGGTGAAGGCGGAGGCGGCTGAGCTGTTGCGGAGTTTGCCTTAGGCTCCACTATGTGTGTTGATTTTGACACACTTTGATCGAAGTAGAGGCAGAAACGGGCCGCCCATAAGTACTAGTACGTCTAAGTAATAGGTCTAAATGGTGTTGTAACAACTTTTGGCTCTGGTAATCGGTGCTGGAATCCATATACTTGATGTAGAGCTTAGGCTTCAAATCGATTTCAGAATTTAAAATGTCCCTTACCCTTCAACTCGCCTCAAAAAATTCAATGAGGCTGGCGCGCGTCCTGCTTGCCGATGACGACCCTACCGCCCGCCTCACGCTGCAGACTGTGCTCGAAGCAGGCGGATACAACGTGGATTCCGCCGCCAGCGCCGCAGAAGCCATGTACAAAATGGATTCGCAGGAATATTCGCTGGTGCTCTCGGGCCGCGATATGGGGTCGCCCAATTGCGGACAGCGGGTGCTGGAACACGCGAAAACGATGGATTACCGCCCGGCAACGGCACTTTTCGACACCGAAAGCGACCGGGAAGCCGGGGATCAGACAGAGACAGAACGCGAGCACATCAGCGACCGGAAACCGATATTGGTAGCCCCGGAAGACATTGCGGAATTGCTTGGCAAAGTTGCCGATCTGATTAGCCGCCGGGCAACGATGCAAGTGCGCCGCGATATGCGGATGGCCGGCTAGCTAGAATTTCTGGAGGCCGATGGCCTCGAGTGCAAAAGTCGCTTCGTTCGATCCAACTCCTTCGACGACGCAAATAGAACCCAAACGATTTTCCAGGCTACGGCTTACCCCGTAGCCTTTTCGTTCGAGCAAGACGGCGTTGTTCGCTTCGAGGAGTCGTGTGAGGCGGCTGTCCACGAGTTGGATGTCCTTTTCTTCCGTGCCGAAGCCGATGATGGTGCCGGTGAGAACGAGCCTGTCTGCATCGCCGATCACGCGGCGCACGACGCCTTCGCAGCGCGCAAGGCCACTGCCAGTGGCTCGTTGGGCCTGGAGCAGTGATCGGGCAGCGCTGGGGAATTTGGCGGCCATGGCGCGGTCGAGATCGATTGCGTTGTCGAGGGAACTGACAAAGCAGGTGAGGGCGAGAAGATCGCCGCTTAGAGCGGCCAGAGATTCGAGCAGCAGCGGTTGTACGGCATTGACGCCACCCGACTCGCCGAAGGGCTTGGTGACTAATTTACCTGGGAGCCAGGCGACGCCGTTGGGGTTGAGGGGCTTGCGGTCTTCGGCGATCGCTTCGATCTGAACTTGAGCGCCTTCGAGGGGGAGAGCACCGATCTGGAGAGTGGTGAGGGCAGGCAGAGGAAGCCGCCATTCGGTGAACTGTTCACTGACGATGGCACTAATGCGGCGGGCATCGCCGCGACCGGCGACAAAGGCGCGGAGTTTGACGAGAGTGGCACCGTGGGCCTGTCTGCGGAGGGCGGCGAGGGCGTCTTTGGCTTGTTGGCTGAGCAGGCCTCTGGCGGAAAGCGGACTGACGAGAAAGATCAGCCGTGTGCTTTCGACCTTTACCGCCGGGGGCGGATCGGGCAAGACTTCAAGAGTCTGGGTGACGGGTTCGACGTCCTTTTTGTTTCTCTTCTTTTTCTGCGCGAGCGAAGATCCGCTAGCGAGAAGGAACAACAGGAGGGTCGCGATGACGCGGCTCAGCATTCCTTTAGGAATATCACGAGCGGATGCCGAGCTTCAGCTCATTGCGGGCATAAGCGATGCTGCGCTCCATGTGTTCTTTCTGCTGATAGGCGAGGGCGGCCTGATAGACGGGTGGCGGGGTAAGGCCAGGGACGTCCTCTTGAACGACAGTCTTTTCGTAGGGGCGGCCGCGTCTGGCAATGGCGAGGAAGCGGGCGTATTCTTGGGCTCTTGCCTTGGGGTACCATCTGGCCCACCACTGGTCGTCGAGGACGGGCAGGATGGCGGGAGCGCGGCCGGTAACGGGTTTAATGAAAATGTGGACGCCGGGGTTGAGGAGTTGACGGGCGCGGGCGATGATTTGTCTGAAATCGATGGTGCCTTCGCCGAGCGGTACCCACTGGACGGCGATGCCTTTGGGGTGCTCGTAAATCACCGAATCACGCAAGTGGAAAGTGAGCACGAAAGGTGCCAATGTTTCCAGTGTCAACAAGGGGTCTTCCAGAGTAAAAACCGGATTGCCGGTGTCGAGATAAGTACCTACGAAATCCTTGCCGGCAGTCTCGATGATGATCTTGTGCTCCCAGGCCTGGAAGTCTTTGTGGACTTCGATGGCGACCTTGAGGCCCGCGTCGACGACCTCGTTGCGAACGGTTTTGAGCACCTTGATGGCGAGTTCCATGTTGGCCTCGGTTGAGGCAAGGGGAAGCTCGTGACGAAAGCTGGCGCAGACACCGCGCACGATGGGGGAGCCGGAGGCTTTGGCGCGAGCGATATTTTTGCGGAAAGTGGCGAGATTCGCGTCCCACTGTTCAGGAGTTTTGGGGAGGATGCCCGAGCCGCCGGTCTGGATGTGGAGCTTGAATTCACTGGCCCACTGTTTGACTTCGGCCCAGTGGGCGGGATCGTTTGCACGGGGATCGAGGGAATCCTGCAGGAAGAGCGCGTCGAGCTTCCAGGCGGCGGCCTGCTCGAAGTGTTGCCGGTCGGTCATCTTCAGGCCCCGCAGGCAATAGGTGTTGTAACCCATGCCGATCTTGTCTGGCAAGGCGGCGGCAAGCGAAGTAGCACCGGCGGCGAGAGTGCCGAAGAAATGGCGGCGTTGCATGATTATGAAAGCTCCTGGGCGAGTGGGCTACGCGATTTTGAATAGCCGAAATAGATGGCGAGGCCGATGAGCAGCCAGACGAAGAAGGTGAGCCAAGTCTGGAGCGGAAGGCCCAACATCAGGATAAAGCAAAAGAGGATCGAGAGGTAAGGGACCAGAGGAACGAGCGGTACGCGGAAGCCGCGGGGTATATCGGGCTGGCGTTTGCGAAGGATGATCACGCCGGCCGAGACACTGGCGAAAGCGGCGAGGGTGCCGATGTTGGCGAGTTCGGCGAAGGTGGCAATGTCCCAGAGACCGGCGGGAATCCCGACAACGAAACCGGCGATCCAGGTGGAGACGTCGGGCGTGCGGTAAATGGGGTGGACGCGGGAGAAGATGCCGGGCAGGAGTTTATCGCGGGACATGGCAAACCAGATGCGGGCCTGGCCGTACTGGAAGACCAGCAGCGAGCTCCACATACCTACCAGCGCGCCGACGCTGACGAAGATACGGAGCCGGTTGTAGCCAATGTCTTTGAGTGCGCGGGCAACGGGTTCGTCGTTATTGAGAGTGGTGTAGGGGACGATGCCGGTGAGGACGAGAGAGACGGCGCCATAGAGGAGAGTGCAGATGGCGAGAGTGATGATGATGCCCCAGGGGATGTCGCGTTTGGGGTTTTTGCATTCTTCGGCGGCGGTCGAGACCGAATCGAAACCGATGTAGGCGAAGAAGACGATGGCCGCGCCGGAGATGACACCGGACAATCCGTTGGGGGTGAAGGGGTGCCAGTTTTCGGGCTTGATCGCGCTTGCGGCACCGAAGACGAATGCGAGGATGGCGACAGTTTTTACGATCACCATGATGTTGGTGGCTCGGGCGCTCTCTTTGACACCGCGAACGAGAAGCCAGGTGAGGAGGATCATGATGAGTAGAGCGGGAATGTTGAAGTAGGCACCGGTCATGCCGCCGCCACGGAAGGCGGGGCCGGACCATTCCGGGGGAAGCCGGTAACCAAAGAGGTTGTCGAGAATGTCGTTGAAATAGCCGGAGAAGCCGACGGCGACGCTCATGTTGGAGACGGCGTATTCGAGAATGAGATCCCAGCCGAGGATCCAGGCGAAGATCTCGCCGAGGGTGGCATAGGCGTAGGTGTAAGTGCTGCCGGCGACGGGGATCATGGAGGCGAGTTCGGCGTAGCAGAGGGCGGCGAAGGCACAGACGAAAGCAACGAGAAGAAAGCTGAGGACGACAGCGGGGCCGGCACCGGGACGGCCGATCGTGGAAATCGCGTCGGGGCCGAAACGAAGGAGATCGAGAACGGGAGCGTGAAGGACGCTCTGGTATTTCATGGTGACGCCGGCGGCGGCGGTGCCGGTGAGAGTAAAGATGCCCGAGCCGATGACCGCACCGATGCCCATGGCGACAAGACTCCAGAGGCCGAGAGTCTTGGAAAGTCTGTTTTTGGGAGACTCGCTTTCGCGGATCAATACATCGATCGCCTTGCAGCGAAGCAATTGGCTCATCGCTGTATTCTAATGCACGAAGCTTGAGGCGGGAAAGATAAAAAACGCGGTGCGCACGGCAGATCTCTTGAGCTAAGTTGCGCTGCTGTCTGTATGCAAGCGTTGAAGCCGCAACCAGCGCTCCTGATCCTGGATGCGGCGGTTTCCCTGCCCACTATGGCTTCAGATTCACCTGCATCAGCATGCTTGGCATAGCGTTAAAAGGGCCAGTGGCAAATGAATGCCGCTGGCCCGAATACATCCTACAGGCTCGGAGGGGAGGCCCGTCGGGACGCATGATTATTG
>JBKJSR010000540.1:0-3745 GCA_046594355.1 Bryobacter sp. | reverse complement strand
GCGGCGAAAAGGGCAGTTTTCAACAGCAGCACCTGGTCTACGGCAAACACGGCAAGCCCTGTCCGCAATGTGGCGACCCGCTGCAACGCATGCTAGTCGTGCAACGCGGCACGACGTATTGCGCACGCTGCCAGCGGCTCTGACGCCACTTGCTTCCGATGGTTTGGAATAGATCATGTGCCCGTAGTGCCTCTTCGGCCGCGTTGGGTTGCGGTTGATCGAGACCTCGCTGCTGGAGGCGTCACTTTGCAGAAAGTTTAGCCATCCGTTATAGATCCACCCGGAGATAAAATGTTTCTCCGAAAATTGCAATCTGGTACTATAGCGGACTAGTAAGTACTGGAGTGCTATAGAAACTGGAGGAGACTGTTTTCGCAGACAAGGCCCACCTTCCCTGGCGCTCTTCGCAGTTGAGTTGAGCGATCTAAGGTCTTCCCTGGAACTTCTTAGGAGTTTTCCCGAGCCTGAGCTAGGGATTACTTCCATTGAAGAAGTACTATTCAGCCGTTAGCATTAAAGCAGGACAAGGAACTGAAGGGAAGACAGCCATGCCTGAGATGACCGCATCCGTACTCGAATTCGAGTTGCCACCTATGATTGAGGAAACCCCAAAACGGAAGATCCGCATCGTCTTGGCGGACGACCATCCTATTGTTCGCGATGGTTTGAAAAAGATGCTTGCGCTCGAGAGCGATTTTGAAGTGGTTGGTGAGGCGAACGACGGACGTGAAGCCCTCGAACAGATCCAGATGCATGAGCCCGATATCCTTTTGCTCGACCTCCGCATGCCGAACCTCGACGGTCTGAGTGCTTTGCAGACGCTGCAACACATCAACCGCAAAACTCGCGTCATCATCCTCACCGCCAGCGAAGATAAAAACGAATTCGTACAGGCCATGAAGCTTGGCTGCAGCGGCATTGTGTTGAAGCAGACTGCTCCCGAATTGATCGTCAAAAGCATCCGCAAGGTAAACGCCGGCGAGATCTGGCTCGATTCACACACCACGGCGGCAGTCATGCGCCAGTTTGCCACGGCAGGTTCCTATGGCAGCATATCGTCCGGATCGTCTTCATCGTCGTCCCCTTCCGGCCAGGGCAAAGTACGCGAGCGTAGCCCGCTCAGCGCACGCGAACGCGAAATCGTCGGTCTGGTAGCCCAGGGTTACAAGAACAAGGAAATGGCCGAAAAGATGTTCATCAGCGAGCAGACGGTAAAGAACCACCTGCACAACATCTTCGACAAACTCGGCGTCAGTGATCGCCTGGAATTGGCGCTCTACGCAATTCATAAGGGACTTCACCTCGGCGCCGACAAGTAAAGCGAGCCAGTGACGCGGGTCACGAGTAAACGGGTTCCATCTTCTGTGTTGAAGGATAGGGTAGAAGGCTCCAGATGCCCAAATGCCCGTGGCGATAAGCTCCCCTCCAAATAGTGCCGTTCGGTTTTTGTGCCAAACATTCCGATCTCTTTCGTTGAAATTTGATGGGTGGCCCGGCACGAAACAAGGTTCACACGATGAAGCGATTTCTCGCGTGCGCGCTTGGCACTGGACCTCGCGCCTCTGTCGTCCCCCGTTGCTCCTCCCCGCCAAGTCGGCTCCCATCCTCCGTTTGTCGATTGCGCGGCCAAACGATTTGAGGCCCTGCACCCGTTGTACTTTGATTTTTTCCATAAACTTCTGCAACAGTAACGAAGGGATGCGGAAAACTTGAAATTTGGTTACACTCGGCCTCAGTATGCCCAACATCAATCAATCAGTCGGCTACAACGGAGCCAATCTCCAGCCCGATGTTGTTATCGTTCAAACTCTCATTAACGAGTGCATTGCTTATCTCGTGCCTCGCACTACTCAGCCCGTTAGCGGCTTTTGCGACAGCTTCACAATCGACGTCATCAAAGACTTCCAGCGGAGCGTTGTTAAATCGAAATCCCCTGACGGTCGAGTGGATCCAGGGGGCCGAACGCTCGATGCTTTGAATACGATTGCAGCGGGTAAGCCTTACTCCCCTAACCCTGACAGCGCTCCCAGCTTAGGCCCGGACAAAAAGTTTACGGACAGCGCGAATGAAGTTGTTACCGAGCGAACTACTCCCGCCCCCGGCGATGTTGTCGCTTTGCTAAAGCGGAGTTGGACGGAACTGCAGGAAGCCGGAGCTCGAACTCTTACCGCGCAATTCATGCATGAAACCGGAGGAGGCAAGTACTGCTTCAATTGGAATTTGGGCAACGTGAAATCGGGACCGAATGAGATGCACATGTATCTCAAGGGCGTGTGGGAAGTCGATTCGCCGGAACAGGCAAATTCCCAGGCCGCCAAATCCGGGGGGCTTGGGCGCATCGCAACAGCAGAACAAATCAAGAAACATGGCTGGTCCTGCCCTCCGGGCAAGAACGTGGTTGTATTTAGTCCGCCACACTCCCAGTGCCGATTCCGTGCCTATGCTTCCCTTCAGGAAGGAGCGCAAAAATGGATGGGGCACCACAAAAATATTGCACTAAAAAATTTGCAATACCTTAGCGAAGTGAACGGCGGCGATTGTGCCGCAGTAGCCAGGAGTTTGAAGAAAGTTGGATATTACACCGGCGGCGAGGCCGACTATGCCCGCAGCATGACTGCCCAGAAAGCCAAAATAGACCAGGCTTTAGGGCCGTCTTAGTTCGGTCGTCAAAGATAAGATTGTGTACTATTTCCTTGTTCCGCTAACGCTGGCGCTCACGCTTTGCGCATGCTCTTCGCCGTCCGGTGATTCGAATCAACCCCGTGATGGCAGCTCCAGATCGGCACCGGGCGCGACACCATCGTCGAACTCCCAGACGAATCCGCGTATCGTTTCCACATCGCATGGCGAGGCCTATGCTTTACGTCTGCGTGGCGAAACACTCGACTATTGCGATGAGGAAGGCGCGCATTCATTCGATCTCAAATCGGGAATCGTGCATCCGGGGAAAAACACATGTCCAAGGAAAGAAGAGGCAAACAGCGCCTGTAGCGGTCTTCCTGGCGACCCTTCCGTGCGCTCCACTCCCAATGAGCCGGATGAGATTGTAGATCTCAAAGGAAATTCCTATCCACTGAGGGGCCGGGTGCAGGATTGTGTCGCCGCCGGCGCATTGCTCGCAATCGCCACAAACTCCAGCGTCTTCTGGATCGACCCCGCCGGATCGGCCAAACACGAAGTTCCGTCCTCTGGCGGAGACCGCGTCGCTCTCGGTGCGGGATGGATTGTCTGGACACAGGGCGCTCGCCTCTACGCCCAATCCATCCGCTGATCCGCCTCGCCATTGGGATCGAGTGGCAACGTCAAGGTTGCTCCCACAGATTATTCGCCCGCCGATCGCGCGTCTTCGCCATATACACCGATTCGCCGCGTTGCATCGCTGCTTCTAACCTGCCTCCACATCTTGCGCAATTCCCCTCCACCTCCCTCAATCTCATTGCGCATGTATTCCATAAGAAGGACAACGCGAATGACCGGCAGGACGAACGAAAGCGGCCCCCGGAGGGCACCGCATTTTGATTCCTTCGAAAAACAAAAATACTTAAACGCCTGATGCAATTGGCTTTAGGTCTTCCGACCGCAGGTATTCTCTCGGCCTTCCCCGTTTGCGTTTTATGGGCTCTTCAGTGCCGCTGCTCCAAGGCGCTTCGGCGATAGGAAGCGCCGGACGGATTCTAGTCAATGTGACTTCGAAGCCGATCTTCTGTAGCCGCGAAGTCAGTCTCCGTGCTGCCCGGTCCGGGTT
>JBKJSR010000528.1:0-5419 GCA_046594355.1 Bryobacter sp. | reverse complement strand
AACCCGGACCGGGCAGCACGGAGACTGACTTCGCGGCTACAGAAGATCGGCTTCGAAGTCACATTGACTAGAATCCGTCCGGCGCTTCCTATCGCCGAAGCGCCTTGGAGCAGCGGCCCTGAAGAGCCCATAAAACGCAAACGGGGAAGGCCGGGAAAATACCCGCGGTCGGAAGACCTAAAGCCAATGGCCTCAGGCGTTTAAGTATTTTTGTTTTTCGAAGGAACGCCTCGCAGGAGACACATCGATCAGGAATGGGATCTCCAACCCAGAACGAAATGCTCTGGCAAACCAGCCAGCCGCCACATATTGACACATTGTGCCAAACGCGGTATTGATTGGCTATGGCTACCAACCGCACCACCGTCAACGTTTCGATCACACCAGAACTTGATGCGTTCCTCAAGGCGCGTGTGAAATCTGGCCGCTATCAAACGACAAGCGAAGTTGTTCGGGAGGCGTTGCGTCTCCTTGAGGGCCACGAACTAGAACGCGATCAAGCATTTCAGCACCTAAAGGCCAAGCTGGAACAAGGAGCGGCAGAAGCTGAACGCGGCGAACTCTTGGATGGCGACGAAGTCTTTGAAGAACTGCGCGACATGATCGAAGAACGCCGCCGTTCACGGGCCGTAAATAAGTGAGGAAGCTCTTCGTCCTTACCCCAACGGCAAAGGCTGACCTTCGCGATATCCTCCTCGACCTTGCCGAAGACAGTCCTGATGCTGCCCACAGCTTGCGCGAGCGCTTGCACGATGGATTCCAAGCACTGGGACGCTCTCCTGGGATCGGCCACTATCACGATGAATTGCTCAGTCGAAAATATCGCTTTTGGAATCTTTACCCTTACGTTGTTGTCTACGCCTGTGAAGCCAGTCCGATCCAGGTCATCAGCATCGTCCATGGAGCACGGGACCTGGCGACATTTCTCACCTTGAGAGAAGAGATCGACTGAAGTCCGGGCGCAAAGTCGCACCCCCGATTCCCCCCCAAACCAAGCCTTCAACTTCTCCAGCGCCGTCGCCGACAGCCGACTTTACAATTCCCGAATGCGCCAACCGACGCTCTGAAGTGCTGCGCGAATCGTGTCTGGAACGTGCTCGGCCAAGAGAGCAATACACAAGAGATGTGTCGGCCTGCTCATCGCGACATAGCTGGTCCGCAGGAACTTTAACTCTCTGACTCCTGGTGCTTTCTTTCCGTTCGTCCCCGTAAGGTACCCCTTTTTGACCATTGTGTGGAGGTCGTGTTTGTAAAACTTCGTTTCGAGAACAAGCGTTGCTCGGAGTGTCTCGCCTTTAATAGAATGGATCGTTCCAAGCCCGACTCGAATCGTTTCCGCGCCATTTGTCCACTCAAACACATTGCCAGTCTTGGGCTTCGCAAATGCAAAAAGTAGAAAATCGAAATGATCTGGATGGGATTTGGGGTATTAATTGAGAATCCGCACTCAGCAGAGCAATCCCCAGGAACGGAAACTTCGTCAGCGGGCCTAGTTTTTTTCGATAAACTCTGTTTCGAAAGTCGTTTGGAGACCAAGGAAAACTTAGGAAATCCGAAGCAGGGATTGCACAGTATTGCCGCTATCTAACAATGGCCGGACAGGTGGAAGCCACGATTGAACCTTTTGGCGAAGCGCCACCCTCGGACGGCCAGCGACCGTGCCGCAAAACTGGCGAGAGCAATGTTGCTAAAGGTACTTTTCGCCTTGCTGCCTGGCTCGGATTTTCCTGGCCGGGGTTCCGTAGGCGATCGAAAAAGGCTCGACATCTTTTGTCACGTATGAGCCGCCACCAATTACACTGTGCTCGCCTATTGTTATGCCGTGGCGCAGGACAGTGCCGATGCTCACGGCAGAGTAAGTGCCGATCCGGCAGCTCGCTCCCGTTGTTACGCCGGGCGCCAAACTGGAAAAATCCTCCATGACCGAATCGTGGTCGAGCGAGGCCTTCGTGTTTAGAATGCAGAACTGGCCAACCTGACAACACGGGTTCACCACCGCTCCCGCCATTACGACCGTTCCAGAACCGAGGGTTGTCTGTTTGCCAATGCTGGCGCTGGGGTGAACCGCAGTTACAAAGGGGAGATTGGGACACAGTTCCAGTATTGTGGCGGCAACAATTGCCCGAACACTGTTATCTCCGATGGCGATGATGATTCCCTTCAGACCGTATTCGACAATCAACGCAGGAAGATCAATTTCACGCCCAAGAACGCTATAGCCAAGAGTTGAGTCTCCAATACTTCGAGCGGCATCAATCAGGCCAACCATCTTGTATCGACCTTCTTTTTCAACCAGGTCGATGATGACTTTCGCTTGGCCCGAAGACCCGACGAGCACAATATTGTCCATTTGCATGTTCCTAACTTATGGCCAGCCGGCAATTTTTGTGCCGACGGCTTGTAGAAATCCAGTATGTGGTTATTTGCTGGTTCGCCGCCAGAATTTCCGTTAGCGGCTCTGCTATTTCAAGCAGGCTGAAACATTTAACTTGAAGCGTTGGGCGAGTTGCCGGGCCACTGGCAGTGAGATGCCGCGCTTGCCATGGCAGCACTACTGTCCGGGCGATGAGCCCTCGAATCGTTAGATTTCATGGGAGTTCAGTGCGCTTTTGAGATTTTTCGATTTGAAAGCGCATATGGCGAAAACTCGGTCCTCGGCCTGGCTTAGCCCTTGCACGCTGATGCTTGTGCCGCTTGGCTCGCCGCACCACCATGCCCGTTCCTTGATGCCTAGAAACCGCAGTTGGGTGATGTGATCTGCGGCTGCGCAACTGGTGAGTGGCCTCAAAGAGCCAGGAGCCTTTAGTTGAGGCCTCGGGACGTCTCGGGCCATCGCAACCGCCGGAATAGGTTGAAGCGATCTCTGTACCCATGTTTAGCTCAGCTCAATCCGGTGTTCTTGCCGCAACTTGTGTGAATTGGACCGGACCAATCACATACGAGCGACAGAGTGCGACTGGGGATGAAGGTCAATTAAAAGTGGTGGGAGCAGAGTGCCCAAGCGATGTAGACCAAGCCGTTGACGATGGCGATCCAGGGATCTCAGCCCAGTAAAAACGGGGATGAGCGAGCAGAATGCCGACGCCACTTACGGGGAAGGCGATGAAGCACAGCACGTTGATCCAGTGTGCAATGCGGACCGGAATTTTGTGGCTGAATTCCGAAGTGGCCGGGTTCGACATTCTGCTCAGGCTATGCGCTTATTGATGTCTCAGAATTCTGGAAAGACCTTACTGCTTGTCGTAGATGTAGTTGTAAGTGGCCTTCTTGCCATCGGGTAGTGTGACTTTGCCCGCTAAGGTAAAGGACTTGCCGTCGGCGGCCATCGTTCGTTTGGCTGAGCCGACGATCTTCCCCTGACGCTTGAGTTGAGCGGTCGCTTTCGATGCCGTTCCGCCGTTAATTACGATTGCATCCCAATTGGGGTAGCCGGTGGCTTTCATTTCTTCGCCGTCCTTGACATAGGTGAACATGGTATGAATCGCTTCGCCGGTAGCGGATTTGCCCATGGTCATGTTTTCGTAGCCGCTGCCCTTGGCTGTGTAAGTGGAGGTTTGCTCTTGGGGAAGTGCCATTCCAACGGCTTTGGACTTGGCGATGTTTAACTTCCAAGTGCCGATGTAGTCGGCGGCGGAAGCCATGCTGAGGGTGCAGAACAGCAGCACGAGAGGTCTGATTTGTGATCGCATCTTGAGAATCTCCTAGATTGGCGTCTAAAAACTGCCTGGTTCATCCTATATGCATCGCAAGAGAGTTGCAAGGGAGTGTAGCGATTGTCTATTGGCGCCGATAGATGCGGCGGCCGCCGAGGTAAGTGGCTTCGACCTTGATGTCTTTGATCGCGGCAACCGGGCAGGTGAGGATGTCTTTGTCGATCACGATGAAGTCGGCGAGCTTGCCGGATTCGAGTGAGCCTTTTTCTTTTTCTTCAAAGCTGAGAAAGGCGTTGTTGATCGTGTAGAAGCGGATGGCTTGTTCGCGGGTGAGGCGTTCTTCGGGGTAGAGAGTTTTGCCGCTAGAAGCGGGCTGGCGTTCGATTGTGATCCACATGCCCCAGAAGGGGTTGTAATGATTGACGGAACGCATGCCGCCGATTTTTTGCATGTGATCGCTGCCGCCGCCGACAACGACCTTGTTCTTGAAGAGAGTTGCGTAGGGCTGGAAGTAGCGCAGACGGGGGAGACCGAAGTGGCGGGTGAGGGTGGCTCCGTCGAGTTCGAGCCAGGCTGGTTGCATGTCGGCGACGATGCCGAGTCGGGCCATTTTTTCGACTGCCTCGGGAGACATGAAGTTCGCGTGAGTGAGATTGGGGCGGGTTGGTTTGACAGGGAATTCGAGGTTGACGCGCTCGTAGGCATCGATCAAAGCGTGGATGGCACCATCGCCGACGGCGTGGGCCGTGAACTGGATGTCGCGCTTGAGAGCGGCGCGGGCGAGTTCGAAGAGGCGCTCGGAATTGATGTAGCGCATGCCCCGGTATTCAGGGTCGGTGATCGAGTAGATGTCGCTTTTGCCCCAGGGTTCGCGCATGAGGGCGGAACCGGTGAGCATGCCACCATCGAGGAAAACTTTGAGGCCACGGAGCCAGAGCATGTTGTCGTATTTGTGAAGCGGGTCTGCGGCGACGCCGGCGATTTCGGCTTCTACTTGTGGCCAATCGACGTTAGTACGGGTGAGGTGATAGTCGAGGAAGACGCGGCAGGTGAGGGCGTTGTCTTTGCGGAGTTGGCGGTAGATCTCGATGTGGCTGGGAGTGGCGGCGCGATCGGTGAAAGAAGTGATGCCGAGTGAGTTGTAATCCTTCATGAGGAGCTTGAGTTGAGCGATGCGGTCTGCGGTGGTGGGTTGGCGACCGGTGGGGACAGATGTTACGAAGGCGGCGTAGGTGCGGAGGATGCCGGTGGGCTCGCCCGTTGCGGGATCGAGCTCGACTTTGCCGGGTTGACCGGCGGGGGACTTGGTGGCCTTGGTGATGTTGTTGCGGGCGAGGCCGAGGGAGTTGAGCGAAGCGTCGGGGCCGGTGGAGAAGATGACGGGATGGTTGGGTGCGGCGGCGTCGAGTTCGGCGCGGGTTGGATAGCGTTGCTCCTTGAGGCGGGTGATGAAGACTTGTCTGAAGATGATCCAGTCACCTTTGGGAACGATGCCGGCGCGTTGGCGGATATGGGCAAGGACGTCGGCGACGGTGGCCATGTCGGGGATCTCGTGATCGAACTCGTAGAGGGACGCGTCGAGAGCGTGGGTGTGCGAATCGATCAGGCCGGGGAGGACGGTTTTGCCTTTGAGGTCGACGACTTCGGTCTTGGGGCCACGGAGACGGAGGACGGTGGAATTGGGACCCACGGCGGCGATGCGGTCGCCTCGGATGGCTATGGCTTGGGCGATGCGGAAGCGTGAATCGACAGTGATGATTTTGGCG
>JBKJSR010000394.1:0-3885 GCA_046594355.1 Bryobacter sp. | reverse complement strand
GGAGGTCCTTGGTTTGACGCAAAGCCTGCTCGGCGGATTCGACTAATCGCTCATCAATTCTTCGTGGTCTGGCCATGGAGCCAGCTTTGCATCATTAGGCTCATCTCGACTGATAATTATAATAAACACCCGCGCCGCCTTCCCCCGTGGCCACGAAAGCAGTTCGCGCTTGCTCCATCGGCGTGTCGATCAAAGCCCGCAGCTTCTTGTTACGCGCCATCCCCAACACATAGCGCACCGATTTGGGTGGCGTCCAGATCGAGCACGATCTCCGTCGGTATCACCGCAAAGCTCTCGACGAACCGTTCGAGCGGCAACTCGTCCAGGGCTTCCCGCCAGTAGTGAATCTTTTTGTAGCGGCTCGTCATGCCCGTTCTCAACTCCAGCCGGTTCAGCGTGCTCTTGCCAGCCAGCAAGCGCAGCATCGGATCTTTCTTCAACTGCTCCTGATCGTTGAGATCCTCGTAGCCCAATGCCAGCGAGAACACCCGTTGCCTCAACATTTCCTCCACTCTGTGCTCCACTCGCCGTTGATCCCTTTGATCGGCGAAGCACATACTCAAGCGTTCGGACAGCCTCAGCCTCCGGTCCACCTCCCGCAACAACACCCCCCACCATCGCTACTGCTCTGTTCTCCATCAAACTCCGCCACCACACCCCGCGAAAAATGTGCTGCAAACTCAAACCGTGCTTGGATACACTCTGTCATAGCGAAGGCCTCCTGTGTCCTGTCTTTAACTCTTTGTCAACGAATCAGTTATGACAGATCAGTAGGCCTTTTGCTGCATCTTTGTGAGAAATCCGGGTTAGCCGCGTGAACGCCGGCGACGAGCGCGGTACACCATACTCCGTGCTCCACGATTCGATTCATAGGAACTGGTCCTTACCTTACGGACGTGTACGCGGGGATGTCGCCCTTCGACAAGACGATTTGCCAGAGCTGAAGCTTACGGGCACGAAATCCCCCGGCGCATCCCATGAGATAGTACTTCCACATTCGATAGAATCGTTCGCCATACTTGTGCTGATGCGCTGGCCAGGCGCGGTCGAAATTCTGCCACCAAGCCATCAGCGTCTTGTCGTAATCAGGACCGAAATTGTGCCAGTCTTCCACTACCCAGCGACCTTCCATCGCCTCGCCGAATTGCGCCACAGAGGGAATCATCCCGTTGGGGAAGATGTACTTGTCCATCCACGCATCGGTGCACGTGTAGGACGCGTTGCCGCCGATGGACTGGAGGAGGAACAATCCTGCGGATTTCAGCTTTCTGTGCGCCAAATCGAAGAACGCGGGGTAGTTCTTAAGGCCGATGTGTTCGCAGAGTCCGATCGAAACCACACGGTCGAAATTCTCAGCCTCGCACGCGGCCTCCCGGTAGTCTTTCTGTTCGAACCGGACCGGCAGCCCCCTGCACCACTCGCGGCCATACGTTTCCTGCTCCGCTGAAATGTTGTAACTCACCACACGACAACCGTACTCGGACGCCATGAAATGTGCCAGACCTCCAAAGCCTCCTCCAAGGTCGAGAACGGTCATTCCCGGCTCGAGCTGGATTTTTCGGCAAATCAGGCCAAGCTTGTTTTCCTGAGCTTGGTCCAGCGTCGTCGCTTCCTTCCAGTAGCCACAGGTATACTGCATCCGCTGGCCCAGCATCGCCTCGTAAATATCATTGCCAAGGTCGTAGTGTTCCCGTGCGACCTTCGCAGACCGTGATTTCGTCTGGCGGTTGAAGATCCGGCCTTTCAGGGCAAGCCAGATCGTTTCCCACTCTCCGACCTTGGCAGTCAAGTTGGCACCGTGGACCCTGGTGCATAGTTGATCCAGAGCTTCGGAGTCCCACCAACCATCCATGTAAGATTCACCTGACGCCAAGCTGCCGTCCGACAGCAGCCTTTGATAGAAGCGCTCGTCGTAGACCTGAAGATCCCACGGGCGGCGGCCACCGATCTCAATCCCGGCAAGGGCGAGGATCTCCGCCACCTTCTTGGCCGCAGCTGTCGAACTCCGGCGAGCAACTGACGTTGGCGTAGTCGCGGAGTCTGGCGGAAGTGTAACGATTGCATCCTTGACGCTAACCTCGATGGACGCTTCGTCCACGCTCGGCTGCCAGCTCAGTTCATCCTCGACGTGTTTTTTGAGTTGAGTGTCGCCTCCCATAATTTGTTCTCCTTCAGCGGGTCTATATGCAATTGTCGGGCCATACTGGGCCTTTAGATTAGCCACAAATGGCGCGTGCACACGCAATCCTGCACCAAATCCCTCACACTTCGCGCCACCTGGGGTATTCCACACATCCGGTCAGTCGGAAAGGCAACAACAGACCGCCCCCGTCGGTGCTGCTTTGCTCGCCATCGAACTCCACCACTACAGCCCGCGAAAAATGCCCAGCAAACTTGAATCATTCTTGGCTACACTCTGTCATAGTGAAGGCCTCCTGTCTTTTGTCCTTAACTCGTTCTAGACTAACTAGTTATGACAGATCAGAAGGCATTTTGCCATTGTTTGTGAGAAATCCGGGTTAGTTCTTCCTGCGTATTACCAAGAGTAAAATGTCGCTAATAAGTGCTACTGCGCCTGCGATGGGAGGAAGCGGTACAGTATGTGTCTTGTCGCGAGTAGCGTGAATCGGTCCCATATCAACGACCTTCTCCCTTGTTGTGTACGTAAATCCTCCCCACGCAAGACCGAACAGGCCAGGTGCAATCAGGATCATTCCAAGCGTCTTGTTCACGCTATCTCCTCCGGCTACACTGTGCATAGACTGATTCTTATTAATTCTCGAACAACTTTTATGTTTTTTGGACTTTGGCAGCACCGTCACGCCGATACGTCCTTAGGGCCGCGAATAAGATAGACGCGAGACATCGTTCCGGTAGTGGTTTTGAACGGGATGGATTATGTTACAGGCCGGAAGGAAATGTCTCGGCAGGCTCTCCGATACCTCGCTCCGCAATTGGCTCCAATGGTTCAACAGCCCTGGTCTTGTCGAAGTGGATGATCGCGTCAAACTGGTCGGAAAGCCGTGCTTGAAAATAGTGACTGGCTAGTTCAGACTCGGGGCGGTAGATGACGCCAATCGCCCGCTCAAGCATAAGCTCGCTCAATCCGTCCGTAACGTGCGTACCGGGCTCAAGAGTGAGTGCGAATGCTGGTATGCCAACTTGATGGAAGAGACCTTCGTAGCTATCGACCCTCGCCGGCAGGACCTGCATCCGCTCCGCCGGACCATCCCAGTTGGATGCCGCCGTTACTGTGCCCGAATGAGTGCTGAAGCCGATGAGCCGACAATCCTTGCCGTATTTCTGGCGGACAAGCTGGCCAACATTCAATTCTCCAGCCTGGCCCATTTGCGTGGCGCGAGCATCGCCGAGGTGTGAATTGTGAGCCCACACCACCACTTTTGCGGGGTGATGCTGCAGATCGAGGTGTTCGATTAAAGCATCGAGTGTCTCTGTCATGTGCTGATCGCGAAGATTCCATGAGGAAACCCGTGCGCGGAACATGACCCGGTAATACTGCTCGGCATCCTTTACCACGTGGGCATTTTGTTGCGCATTGAAGAAGCGCTCCACGGCAACCTGTCCATCGTTGCGGGCATATTCGATGGCGTGCTGTTGCAAATCGACCAACTGCGCCACCACTTCAGATTCGCAGGTAGGACTTAGGCCAAATCCGGCAGCATATCCATAAGCTTGGGGATCTTCGCCAAAGTGTTCAAAACAGGCGTAGCGATGGCGGGCACGTCGTGCGCCATCGGGATCCACCTTGTCGAGATAGGTGAGAACGGCTTCGATCGAAGCGTGCATGCTGTAAAGGTCCAGGCCATAAAAGCCCACTCTCCGTTCCGGTTCGAGGGAATCGTTATGGGTGCGTAGCCAGCCGAC
>JBKJSR010000147.1:0-4119 GCA_046594355.1 Bryobacter sp. | reverse complement strand
CTTCACGTCGTTATAAGCACGGTTGAATTGGGGTGTTGCACCGATCGCATAGTTGTTCTGCGCCGCGCCCGCGATATTCGGGTTCGGGTAGAAAGCCTGAATCTTTTGGGCGATTGGGCTGATGCGGTCCGCCGGAATGCGGTTACCGGGGAAAGGCGTCCGATTCGCAACGATAGGGCTGCTGCGCGGGTCATAAATTATAGTGCCCGTGTTGCTAAAGTCGCCGCCTCGGATATCCAAGGTGGGTACTGAGTAGCGGCCAAAAGCACCTTGGCGCTGCTTGGTGTTGTCGTAGGAATAGAAAAAGAACAGCTTGTTCTTTACGATGGGTCCACCGATGGTGGCACCGAAATTGTTGTAGATACTAAGGGGCTTCACCGTAGTGGGTGTAAAGAAGAAGTTGCGGGCGCGCAAGTGCTGGTTGTCGTGATACCAGAAGGCGCTACCGCGGAATGTGTTGGTGCCGGATTTGGTCACCAGCGCAATCGCCGCGCCGCCAGCCATACCCTGTTCGGCGTCGCCGGCAGTGGTGGTGATGTTCACGCTTTCGAGCATTTCCTGTGGCATGACGTAGCCGGCATGGTGGGGAAGCCAGAGATTTACTGAGGCTGCACCATCGATGCGGGTGACGTTGTTGTTTGCGTTGGTTCCGTTGATGTTGGTGCGGAGCGATCGCATAGGAGTATCGGTTACCGAATTCTGGAATCCAGCAGGCGTTGCGCCCGGAACGAGATTGATCAGGCTCTGGTAATTGCGATAGCCGGGGAGCGGCATCTTCTTCGCCATGTCGGCAGTGATTTCCGTATGCGTGTCGGCCTTGTCGGCTTGCAATTGGACTGCATCGGCTGCAACCGTGATCTGCTCACTCAACGCGCCGACTTCCATGCGGAAGTTCGTGCGGTTTACCGTGTTTGCAGTGACGGATGACCCGGTGCGGGTTTGACCCTTAAAGCCCTGCTGCGAAATCTTGATTTCGTAGACGCCGGGCAGAACGTTGAGGATGGTGTAGTTGCCGCTACCATCGCTGGTGGCTTCGTAGGTGAGGCCCGTGGCTGTGTTCGAAACAACAACCTTTGCCCCTGGAACTACGCTGCCGGATTGGTCTTCAACCTGTCCGACAATGGACCCGTAAAGTGTTTGAGCTGTCACCGGCGCGACCGTAATCGCCAGCATCAGCAAGATCGCGGAAAGGAGAACCAGGCTCCTGTTGCGAAATTGATTCATGAATGACCCCTTGAGACTTAGACTAGCCCTTAGATTAATAAGGACTTAATCCTTTATAGCCCGGTGCAAGCGCGGGAGTCAAGCGGCGCATAGCTGGGGCGAGTTTCGTATAGACGTCCAACAAAGCTAAAGGGCTACATCTGATTCGACAGCCACACGCGAATATTTGGTTTGAGGCAGAGATGACGCCGTGCCCGTCTTGCTTCCGGGAGGCCTTCCTCGGCGCTCACGAAACCACGCATGCTGCTTGGTGCTGCACTGGCACACACCCAAATGCCCGCTCCCGGAGGCGGCATCGAATGAACTATGTCGCGTCTTGCTGCCAGCTCGACTGACCGTCCGGAAACAGTACGTGTCTTGTTCTTCGGCCAAACGATCACCAAACAAAACTGGTGGCACAAGGTGGCGGCAGATTTGCGGGCAAGATTTCCGGGTGCGAATCTGCGCATCGAAAATCGTTCCATCGGCGGCTACTCCACGCAATTCCTGATTCGTACGATGGAGGCGGATATCCTTGCCTTCCACCCCGATCCAATCGTCTTTCACGATTACGGTGCAGAAGCTCTCTACGAGGAGATCATTCGCTGGATTCGTTCCCACACCACTGCCGAAGTGCTCCTGCAAGGGGACATATGGTGTGGAAGTCTGGCGATGAAGACCCGACCGGCAGCCGTCGCAAAAGCTTGGATTTGCCGCAATTGGCCAAAAAGTATGGCCTCGGTCCAGTCGATATTCGTGGAGGCGGGCACGAGCATTTGAAATCGAAGCAGCTCCAAGGGCGAAGCGCTGTACGCGGCAATCACCACCCGCTATCTTGCCGCTCCCGCCGACGTCTGCCGTCAAAGAATTACAGCCGCGCTTTCGCAACAGAAAACTTGAGCTCGACTTCGCCGTGATGCGTGTTGGCCACCAGTCGCCCCTGCAAACGAAAGAGTGGGTCTTGAAGGTGATCGAGCAAAATGATGCAGGTACGGAATTCCAGTTTAAGGTCAACGGCAGCATTACCGGCTTTGACGGCGCGAAGTCGTCCAAAGAAAAATTCGTCTCGCGCAGTGGCCGCATTGTACTTGAGCCGGAAGATTACGACGTGCTTCGATCCTACGGGCTGCACAAGATGGCAATGCCCGGAGGCTGGCGGATGCGCTGGTCGAGTTTGGCGCGCCTCCGCATGGCAGTCGGCCTAGCGTGGGCAGGCTCCGCGTTGATCAACACGATTTGAAGGAGAATTAGCTATGCTGACACGCCGTTCATTGCTAGGTAGCGCTCCCGCCATCCTGCTCGCGAAATCCAAACCCAAGCCGCCAAACATCATCTGGTACATGCCGGACCAGTGGCGCGGGCAAGCGCTGGGTTCGATGGGCGATGAAAACGCGCAGACTCCGCATCTCGATCAACTAGCCAAGGACGGGTTGCAATTCCGCAACACGGTGGCAAACTCGCCCGTCTGTTGTCCCGCCCGTGCGCTTCTCTTGACGGGCCAGTATTGCCATGCCAACGGCATGACCGCCAATGATCTGCGTCTCAACGAAAATTCGAATACAGTCGCAAAGATTCTGAGTGGTGCCGGCTACCGCACTGCCTTCATCGGCAAGTGGCATCTCGATGGCGGCCCGAGGATGCCTGGATTTATTCCTCCCGGGCCCCGCAGGTTGGGCTTTGAACACTGGGCCGCCAACGAATGCAGCCACGATCACTTTCACGCGCAGTACTTTCGCGATGATCCGAAGCCCATCCAGATGAATAAGTTCGAAGCCGAGGGCTGGACCGATCTCGCGATCCAGTTTCTCGATGAGAACAAGAATTCCGACCGCCCCTATTTTCTGATGGTGGCCCCCGGCCCGCCCCACGATCCTTATGCTGCGCCGCCGGAATACATGCAGCGCTTTCCACACGACAAGATCCGCGTGCGTGCTAATTACGAGGAAGTAGAGCGCGGGCCTGGGCGCAAGGAACTTGCTGCTTACTATGCCGCCTGCAACGCCGTCGACGAGCAGGTCGGACGCCTCCGCAAGGCGGTCGCTCAATCGAGACATGCCGAAGACACAGCCATGTTTTTCTTCTCCGATCACGGCGACATGCTTGGTTCGCACGGGCTGCGCCTCAAGCGCAAGCCTTATGAAGAATCGATCCGCATTCCCGGCATCGTTCACTATCCTCGTCTAATCAAACAAGGACGCGTCAGCGAAAAATTGTTTTCTCAAATTGATATCCCGGCCACTACGCTGGGACTCTGCGGGCAAGAGCCGCCTGCCAGTTTTCAGGGTCTCAATCTCACAAAGACGATTGCCGGCAAGACTGAGAAGACCCGCAAGGATGCGTACTTCCAGATCTTCGGGCCATACGCGGGAGACGGTACTCAGGCGGGCTGGCGTGGCGTGAGAACCGACCGCTACATGTATGCTCGCTATGTCGACAAGCCCTGGGTGCTCTTTGATCTGGAGAAGGATCCGTATGAGCGTAACAATCTGATCGGCGATGAGAGTGCGCGCAACTTCCTGATTCCGGCGCTCGAAAAGCGCATCGCAAACTATATGCAGGCGACGGGCGACTCATGGAATTTCAACTGGTCGGCACCCGTCGAAGACGGCGGGCGCCTCTACAAAGACCGCATGTATCGATCTGTCGCCGAATACTTGGCGGCGCAACGATAGCTCACCGCGCATAGAATAACGGCATGCAAGCTAAGGATCGGCAAAGAGAGCTATTGGAACAGGCATGGATAGGGGATGCGGTACTCGCGCTATACGCACGGCGGAGGATCTTGCGGGAGGGGTTAGGGATCGACAATGCAAAGGCGATTCGAATGACTTCCAATCAATTCCTGCAGATCACGGGGGAAGCTTCCATGGTGGAGGCAAGAATTGGCAGAATCTATGCGGAGATGGGCGAGGAGGC
>JBKJSR010000067.1:0-8759 GCA_046594355.1 Bryobacter sp. | reverse complement strand
CAACATCGAGCTCGGCAACGAGATGCTCGCCCTGCTCATCTTTCTGATAGCCGCCTTCACCGATATGCTCGACGGCTACCTGGCCCGCAAGTGGAGCCAGATCACTACCCTAGGCATGCTGCTCGATCCCATTGCCGACAAGCTACTAATTTCCGCCTCGCTCATCGCCCTCGTTGAAGTCAAAGCTGTACCCGCCTGGGTCGTCATTCTCATCATTGGCCGTGATTTCGCCATTAGCGGCCTCCGCAGCATTGCGCTCAGTGAAGGCTACCTCATTCCTGCCAGCGATCTGGGCAAGACGAAGATGATCCTTCAGGTCGCCGCTGTAGGTCTGGCCATGGCCAGTCTGCGCCTTCCAGAATGGCGCACCGCCGCCAGTCTGGCTCTTTGGGCTGCGGTTATTTTCACGATCGTATCCGCCATCGATTACACCCGTCAGTTTTGGCGCAAGATCGACATCAGCGTAAAGCGTCGGCGGCGCCGTGAACTGCTTTTACTCGACCGCTCACGGCGTCAAAGCTCTCGCCAGGGCGTTACCGGTCGTTAATTAACGCCACTACCCGTCGTTGCCGGAGTTGCATTGGTAGTGCCGGGCTCGGGCAGCGGCTTGGGCTTAAACTTCCAGCCATCCGGCTTCATCAGCAGAGTCTTCACTTCGCCCATACCACCGTAACTCAAAACCTTGCCATTGTAGATCACGTCGATAGTCCCGGCATTGCCCACAACCAATTCTGCGTCTTTGGCGTTTAAAGTCTTTTCCTGGCCCGCCTCGAGCGTGCCGCCGTGAATTCTCGCACCATCTGCCGTCAGACGAATCCAGGTCGACTGTTTGGCGCGCACGGTGAGCGCGAACTGACCGGCACCCGCACGCTCCGCTACAACGGGCGGCGGCGCACTAACCAATGGCGTCGTAACCGGCTGCGGCGTATCTGGCGCTGCCGGAATCCCGCTATCGGGCTTCGCAACTTCCTGCTTCGGCGTCTCCAAAACCGGCGCTCCCGCAGGCACCGTACCCGGATTCACAGCCGCAACTGGTACCGCCCCAACCGGCCTTTGCATCTCGTTCGGCCACATAAAATAAGCAATGCAGCCCACGACCACTACAGCCGCAAAGATCAGCCAAGACTTCGACAATCCATCGTCCATCGACCATCGTATAGGCTTATCGTTCAAAGACTCGCGAATGGCGACAGTCTGCTGGTCTGCGCCTATGCCCAGTAAACTCGACGTATTAGAAATGGAAGCCGAAGCACTGGCCTCCACGCCCTCGCTGTTCGGAAACGAACTCACCAGGTTGATCTGCTTCTCAGTTTCGTCTGGATCCCAGCCCAGGTATTTCGAATATTGACGCACGAAAGAACGGTAAAAAAACTCACCGGGCAGTGAGCTATGGTCGTCGGATTCAATCGCTTCCAGGTAGCGCTTGCTGATGCAAGTCTCGTCGGCGATCGTTCTGATATCGATCTGTTGCCGCTCGCGCTCCAGGCGCAGCTTCATTCCCAAGCTTTGCATTGGCTCTTTGGCAATTTCCTTACCGTTATAATACATGAGTTTGGGTCAACTATAAAAGTGGTTTCTGTCAGTGTGATCGTTGTTAACCTCAATCGGGTGAATCTCTTACGGGAGTGCCTGGCATCTCTGCGTTCGCAGCGCAACACCAATGTGGAATGGATTGTCGTCGATAACGGTTCCTCCGACGGTAGTTCGGCCATGGTCGAGCGTGAATTTCCCGATGCGAAGCTGCTTCAACTCAGCCGCAATTTCGGCTTCTGCGCAGGCAATAACGCTGGTATCGCCATCGCCACCGCACCCTACATCGCCCTCCTCAACAACGACGCCGTAGCCGAACCGCAATGGCTCGATGCCCTCCTCGCGGAAGTCGAAGGCGATCCCGCCGTCGGCATGGTTGCCTCTAAAATTCTCGTCGCCGCCCGCCCAGGTGTCATCGACAAGATCGGTCACGGCATTTATTGGGATGGGCAAAATCGCGGCTGCGGGAGCGGCGAAACAGACTCCGGTCAATACGACTCCGAACGCGAAATTCTCTGGCCCGATGGCTGTGCCGCCCTCTATCGCAAATCCATGCTCGACCAGATCGGCGGCTTCGACGAAGATTTCTTTGCCTATGCCGACGACGCCGAACTCGGCCTCCGCGCCAGAAGCGCAGGCTGGCGTGCGCGTTACGCTCCCGCCGCCGTCGTCCACCACCATCGCGGCACAACGCTCGGCAAATGGAATCCCGCCCGCATCCGCCTCATCGAACGCAATCGCATCTGGCTCGCTGTCATCCACTTCCCCCTCTGGCTCCTCCTCCTCAATCCTTTCTTCTACGCCCTCCGTCTCGCCGCCGGACTCCTCGCAGCTCTCTCCGGAAAGGGAGAAGCGGGACAAGTGCAGGGCTTTCGAGCGAAGATAGAACTTGGGCTCACCCTCTTGCGCGCAGATCTGGAAGCAGTTCTCGGCCTCGCCAGGATCTGGCCCAAACGAAAAGCCTGGCGGGCAAAACGCAAACTCGGCGACAGGGAAATCGTTGCCCTATTGATCAAGTACAGACTTGGCCTCTCCGAGCTAAGCAAGAATCTGGCCTGAAGGAGGAACCCTATCCAAAACGAGACCTCCACACTAGAAACTCAAAACCCCACAGCCCCCGCCGATGACGCCTGCGGTTCCTGCGGTTCGCGCGAAATGCGCACGCTCTTTCATGCCACGGACCGCCTCTACTGCACCACCGAAAAAAGCTTCCTGGTCGTCGAATGTCGGCGCTGCCGCCTCATCCGGCTCTACCCCAAACCCAGCCCCGCCGACCTCGCCACCTACTATCCCGCCGGCTACTGGCACAGTGATACAGGTGGCCGCATCACTGCCATCGAAGAATTCTACCGTCGTCTCGTTTCTCTCGATCACATCCGCTTCCTCGAAGGCGCAATTCGCGCCGCCGCCGGCAAAGGTCTGGTTATGGATGTCGGCTGTGGTGGCGCTCTACTCCTCCGCCTGCTGCGCGAGCGCGGCCACAAAGTGCTTGGCTCTGACTTCTCTCAAGCTGCCGCCGCCATCGCCTGGGGGCAGAACGGCGTCCCCGCTTTCTGCGGCACACTCACCGAGGCCCCCTTGCCTGACGCAAGCGTCGCAGTCCTCAGCATGTTCCACGTCCTCGAACACCTCTACAGACCGGAGGAATACCTGGCCGCTGCCCATCGCCTGCTCGAACCTGGCGGCCGCCTCGTCATCCAGGTCCCCAACGCCGCAAGCTGGCAGTTCCTTATCTTTGGCGAAAACTGGAACGGCATCGATGTCCCCCGCCACATTCACAACTTCCGTTTAAGCGATCTCAATGTGCTGCTCGATCGCTGCGGCTTCGAACCCGTCCGCACCAAACACTTCTCGCTGCGCGACAACCCCGCCGGCTTCTCGATCAGCCTCGCGCCCGGCCTCGACCCCATGGCACGGCGCATCCGCAACATCCGCGAAACCCCAACCCGGCGCCTCGTAAAAAACCTCGTCCACCTCGGCCTGATGGCCATCGCGCTCCCCTTCAGCATCGTCGAAGCCCTCTGCCGCGCGGGCAGCACTGTTATGGTCGAAGCCCGGAAAAAACCATGAGCTACCCCAGCCTCCGTCGTCTGGTGCCCGCCTGGCTCCGCCATGAAATCTTCCACTTCGAGGCCACTATTGAAGCAGCCCTCAAAGCCTACGCCGCCGCCCTCCCTGAGGGCTTGCGTGTACTCGACGCCGGAGCCGGCGAAGGCCGCTACCGCGAATACTTTACGCGTCAACAATATACTGGCGTCGATCTTGGCGTTGGTGACCGGGGCTGGGATTATTCCGGTCTCGATTGCGTCGCCAATCTCCTTCAGCTTCCCTTCCCCGATGCCGCCTTCGACTCTTTCGTAAGCGTCGTCACCCTCGAACACGTCACCGACCCCTCGGCCGCCATCGCCGAAATGGCCCGCGTCGCCCGCCCCGGTGCAACCCTCTTCCTTGTCGTGCCGCACGAGTGGGAAGTCCACCAGCATCCTCACGACTATTTCCGTTTCACCCGCTACGGCATCGCGATGCTGCTCGAAAAGCACGGCTGGCTGATCGAACGCCTCACCCCCGGCGGCGGCTACTTCCGTTTACTCTCGCGCCGCCTGATGAATGGCCTCCAGTTCCTGCCGGTCTGGCTCATGCCCCTGGCCGCAATCCCAGTCGTTCCCGTCGCGCTTCTGGTCGCCCTCTTCGATCCACTTGACAAGCAACGCGATTATACTTTGGGATACATTTGTTGGGCAAAGAGAAAATGATTATGAAACAAGAAACACGACGCAAATTCCTCCCCGGTCTTCTGGCCCCCGCCGCCCTTCTTGGTGACACGGCAAAGAAGCTACCGGACTTCACCTACTCCGCCAAAGAGATTACTGAAATCAAGGAGACCTTCGGCACTCACCGTAAGTATTTTGAAGGCGCAACCGATCAGCTCAAGCTGATGGTCGCTGGCAGCGTAACCCTCAACCCCGGTGCCACACCTCACCCTCCGCACCAGCACGAAGAAGAAGAAATCATGTTGATCACCGAAGGCACCGGCATCATCGGACTCAAAGGCAAGGACAAAAAAGTCGGCCCTGGCACCATGATGTATTGCGCCGCCAACCAGTCCCACGATATCCGCAACTCCGGCAAAGTGCCACTCACCTTCTTCTATTACAAGTGGAAGGCCTAAGCAGCCGGCTCTCGGCACCAGCCTGACCATGGCGACGGCTCGATCCCATGGAATCTCTCCGGATGCTCCGGCAACCCCAAGAGCTGGCTCATGAACGGATTTGGCTACTCCTCGCAGTTTGCAGCCGAAGGCCTTACCGGGGGCCGACACGGGCGGGATCTACCGATGCCCTCTTGCTTGCCCCCAATCACGATCAATAGCCCTATCGCGCTCCCGTTCACCGGCTGGATCGATCCTCGATACTGACTTCGGATAATCGGATCGGTAACTGGTGAAGTATATTAGTCCCACAGACCGGCCGCTGCGGCACAACGGCTGATCTCCACCCAACCGGAGCATGAAAATCACCATGAAGAATCGTCGCGAAGTTCTGGCCCTGAGCGCGGCAGCAGCCCTCTTTCCTGTGATCCCCCAGGCCCAGCCGCTCCCTCCCGCCATCATGTATCGCGACTACTCGCGCTGCCTCCCAGACTACCTCCGCCACCTGGCCTCTATCGCCTATCAGTCCCGCAATCGTGCCATCGCAAAGCTCACCACGCCCGCCGCGATTCGCCAGCGGCAACGCTGGGTAACGGAAACATTCTGGAAGCTGGTTGGCGGCATTCCAGATCGCACCCCTCTCAACGCCCGCACGATCGGCTCCTTCGAACGGCCCGGCTATCGCCTCGAACGTGTAGTCTACGAAAGCCAGCCCAACTTCCACATCGCCGCCAATCTCTACATCCCCACAGTTAGCCGCCCCCCCTATCCGGGCGTACTCTACCAAATGGGCCACACCCTGAATGGAAAGGGCGACCCAACCTACCAGCGTTGCTGCCAATACCTGGCCAAGCTCGGCTATCTCGTGCTCGCAATTGAACCCATGGGTCAAGGCGAACGCACTTACTATCCTGGCGACAAGCCCTTCCTCAGCCGCATCGGCGCGGATGAAGAGCATACATTTCCGGGCCGTCAGATGCTCCTCAAAGGCATCACCAGCACCCGATTGCAGACTTGGGATGCGGTTCGCAGTCTCGACTATCTGGCGTCCCATCCCTTGGTCGATCCCAAACGTATCGGCGCCACCGGACAATCGGGCGGCGGCACCACCACAATGCTGCTCGCCGCAGTCGATGACCGCCTCGCCGCCGCTGTCGTCTCCAGCGCCATCACGGAGAATTTCGCCTGTGCGAATTTCAATCCACCCGGCTCCACCGACGATGCCGAACAAAACTTCATTGCCTCCGCACCCGCCGCTTTCGACCGTTGGGATCTCCTCTACCCGATCGCTCCCAAGCCCCTCCTCGTCATGGTGAGCCAGCGCGATTCCTTCGGCACCTACTCGCCGAATTACCTCACCAGTGGAACGGAAGAATTCCAAAAATTGCGCGCCGTCTACAAGACACTCGGCCACCCAGACCGCATCGCTTGGTTCGGCTCGCCGCTTCCCCATGGCTTCAGCTTCGACCTTCGCATGCAAATGTACAATTGGTTCGCTCGCTGGCTGAAAGGGGAATCGCAACCGGTCCCCGAGGAACCCAACATTCCTGCGGAATCCGAAGAGACGCTCTTCGTTTCGGCAAACGGGAGTATGGTGCAGTCCTTTCACGGCGAGACGCCGTTCACGCTCAACCGCAAACACAGCCTCTCAAAGTCGCCCGTGAATCTAACGAGCCTGCTGGTTCTCGATCGCCCATCCGAAACGATGAACACCGTAGGACGCGCCTCCTACCTGCAAACGCGCATCGAAGCAGTGGAATTTCCCATTGCGCCGAAGGTGTGGGTTCCGGCCTGGCTGTACCAGCCCAAGACGAACGATCCTGCAAAGCCACTCGTCGTCTTGCTTGAGCCCGGTGGCAGAAATGCCTGGCACGAATCAGGGCTCTATAACCTCATCGCATCCGAAGGTTGTCCCATCTGTGCTCCTGACCTGCGGGGCATTGGGGACATGACTCCAGAGTTTAGCCGCGGAGCCGCGCGTCATGCCAGACCTCACAACAGTGAGGAAGACTATGCCTGGGCCTCGATGATCCTCGGCAAGCCGCTTGCAGGGCAGCGGACGACAGATATTATTTCCATCGTACGCGGCCTCCGTTCACGTCCGGAATTCGCAAGCCGCCGCATCCTCCTCGCCGCCCGCGGCATCCTGACAGTCCCCGCACTGTTCGCCGCCGTCCTCGAACCCACAATCCATAGCCTCTACTTAGCGGATGGATTGATTTCCTTCCGTTCGGTTGTAGAAACGGAGCTTTATCGATATCCCTTGGGCAACTTCGTACCGAGGCTGCTGGCCCACACCGATCTCCCGGAATTGATCGCCTCCCTCGCCCCTCGAAGTGTCACCCTGGCAGGAGCGATCGACGCCACTGGCAATCGCCTGCCGGTCGAAGCCGTCCAGGCAAAATTCGCCTCGGCACCGAAGCTCCGCGTCCTGCCGCTACCGCTCTGGACCCCCTCCGCAATCCTCTCAGCCGACTAAACAGAGTCAGAATCACGAAGCCTTGCCACTGAAGCTCATACAATCGCCTCCGTAATAAAAGACGGAAATATAAATGTCCGCTCCTCCGCTCCGACTCAAGAAGATTTAGACCTAACGGTCGGTACATTAGGTAGTTCCGTTGAATTGGTGCTTACTTTCCCAGCAAGTCGATACACGCCGCAGGCGCGCCATACTTAATTGCTCCCAAGCTAATCTTGGCCCGTGTGGCCAACTCCAGCGGGCGTAGTTGCTCCACGTAGCGTGCGTGTACGATACGATCACTACCTGCGCCAACTAGCGGAGCCGCAGTCCGCAGGCACGCACGCAGCGCAACAGCGCTAGTTCTGCCCCCGTGAAGCACAAGATTTCGCTGTCGATAGAGTCCTTGAAAAGTATCGGCTGCGTAGCTTTCGATGTCCTTCAGTTTCGCGTACGGGTTGAGCAGAACAGAACTCATGCGAGCTACGGCTGCAGAATCTGCTGGATGCTGAGGCATCGGAAATGTGCCTGAAACGATTGCGGCTGCAACGACCGCAGCGCGGTCTCGGTTCTCTGTTAGCGTCGAAAGGAGCTCAGCCAATGGTCCAACGGCCTGTTCTTGAGCGACGTAAGACAACATTGTTAGCTCAGCTCGGGGAAATGAACACGCCACAATCATAGCCAGTCGATCCGCTGCGGCAGCCCGGCTCATCTCTGGCTCCGTCAAGAGAGCTTCGATTGCTGCCCATCCTCCCGCTACAGCCGCGCTCGGCGAACTGGATTGTAGAGGCGCAAGCAGTTCTATCGCCGGATCGACGACATCATCCGCTTCAGATTCGACCCAAACGCGGTTTTCACGATGTACAGCCCCTACGTGAACTCCACGTGACTGGCGATTGATCTTAAAGGGCTCCTTTGTTCCCGCAACCCATGCCAGGGGTATTGGGCGGATCTCCTTCTTCAGACTGACCAAGACCCGCGCCGCAAATACGTTTACCAATTCGGTCGCAGCTTATGCCGCAGCTTCAGGTTCTCTCTCGGTCACAGAGAGCAGAAGTCCGCCTAGCTGCTTGACATTTTGAGTGCTGAATCCTTTGGACTTGAGCCACTCGGATACCGCAGGGGCTTCCAGCCAACGGCGTGGAACCGTAAATCCTTTCTTCGCCGCGGACTCCAATCTCGAAGGGAAAGCAATAAATACTTCGAACTGTTTTGACGCCTTTTTACTGCGGGCGGCGAGGGCGCTCACGCTTCTGCAAGTGTTAAGTTCCGCTTCTCGAATATCTGTTGATAGGGCAACCATTGATGCAAGAACCCACCGCTAAAGCCCTGGTCCAATAGATTGAAACGCAATAGCACGCGCTGTGCGTTCCGGTCCCAATGTTGGATTCGCCTGCCCGATTGCATCAGCCCATTTCTCGAGATATTGCGGATCGATTTCAGCTCGCAACTGCTGCATGACTCGATACTCCAACCCCCCCTCCGTGCCAACATGAATGAGACAGTTCCGGTTTGCCTAATTAGTGAGCAGGGCGGGAAAGAGAACCCGCATGAACAATCAGCAGATGAATGGAATTACTTCGGCCTTGGGGGCCGCGGAACGAAGCTCGGACGAGCGTAGCG
>JBKJSR010000058.1:0-6336 GCA_046594355.1 Bryobacter sp. | reverse complement strand
TTGACCGCAAAGAACTGCAAGAAATGAAGGACTGGTGCGAAAGCCGCGGACCGCACTATGGCATGGTAGAAGGGCGGGATTACAAGAAGCTGGAAGACACTGGCTGGGGTGTGATCTTTGCACATGAGCCGGAGCCTGGGGTGTATGAGGCTTTGAAGCCGCTGCTCGATTTGCGTAAGGCGCAGGCTTCAGCCAAGGATGAGGCCCTCTACAAAGAATACAAAGGCACCGATGGCTACTTGCCCGAGGACACGAAGCGCCTGTTTGCCAAGAGGCACGGTGCAGGTGGGTCGGGTGTGGTGGACCCGCGTAAGATCCCTTACTATCTGCTGATTGTCGGGGATCCAGAAACGATTCCGTACCTGTTCCAATACCAGTTGGACGTGCAATACGGGGTGGGTCGGATTCATTTCGACAAGGTGGAAGACTACGCACAGTATGCAGCGAGCGTGGTGGCAGCCGAGACCGGAAAGCTACGGTTGCCACGAAAGGCGGCCTTTTTTGGAGTGGCAAAGGAGGGTGATCCCGCCACGATCCTGAGTTCCCGTTATTTGGTGGATCCATTGCGCAAGGCGGTGACGGAAGACCAGAAAAACAAGTGGAGCGTTGAGGCGTTTCTGGGCGAGCAGGCGACGAAGAAGACCCTGGGAAATCTGCTGGGCGGCACGGACACTCCGGCGTTTCTTTTTGGAGCGAGCCATGGGATGGGCGGGCAAATGGGCTCGCCACAACAGTATTCGGATCAGGGTGCGCTCATCTGCCAGGACTGGCCGGGCCGTGAATGGAAGGGTGCGCTGCGGCCTTATTATTATGCGGCGGAAGATTTGGGGTCGGAAGCGAAACTGGGTGGAACCATCGCCATGTTCTTTGCCTGTTATGGCGCGGGCACTCCGAAATTCAATGAGTTTCGACAGAAGGACAGTCTCACAGAGCCAAATCAGATCGCGGAGAAGGCCTTTGTGAGTGCGTTGCCGAAGCGGATGCTGTCGCACCCGAATGGTGGAGCGTTAGCAGTGATCGGGCATGTGGAGCGGGCATGGAATTGTTCGTTTCAGGCGGGCAAAGAGACGATCCAGATCCAAACCTTCGAGAGCTCGGTAAAGAAATTGCTGGATGGATATCCGGTGGGGTATGCGACAGAAGAGTTCAACTGCCGCTATGCGGAATTGAGCAGTGAGTTGCTGGAGCTGATGCCGCAGTTGAAAGCGGGCATGAAGCCGACCGATGAATTCGTCAATCTATGGACGGAGAATTATGATGCCCGGAATTACTCGCTGATCGGGGATCCGGCGGTTCGAATGGCCGTGGCCGAGGAGGGTTGATTGCAGCAGGACCAGAGCCCCGCTTTTTGCTAGTTTTGTAACTCTTTGCGGGGTGCTAGAGTCGAATTAAATATGGGCTTGAAAACAATTGCGGTAGAGAACGAAACGTATACCGGGCTGCGTGGTCCGGAAATCCGTTGCCCGCTTTGCGAGTGGAAACCCACGGCAAGCGACTTGTGGAGCTGCGCCTGCGGACATGAGTGGCATACCTTCGACACGGGTGGGGTTTGCCCGAATTGCATTCAGCATTGGCCATCGACGCAATGCCATAGCTGTCAAGGCTGGTCGGCGCATTCGGACTGGTATGTCTATGAGTGAGCGGGTTGAACTCAAGATTGAAGGCATGCACTGCGACGGGTGTGTCCGCAGAGTTACGGCATTGCTCAAGAAAGTAGATGGAGCGTTAGTAGAAGAAGTAGTCGTGGGTGGAGCCAAAGTGAGTCTGGAGCCGGAGAAGGCATCGCTCGCGGACTTAGTGCGGGCGGTGGAGAGTGGCGGCTTTAGCGTGAGAGCTTGATGCCAGCGGCGAAGGTGCAGCTCGATATCGAAGGGATGACTTGCGCCGCCTGTCAGATTTTTGTCGAGAAGACACTGAACGAGCAAGCCGGCGTGACCCGGGCGAGTGTGAATCTGATGATGAATCAGGCCGTGGTTGAATTTGACCCGGCACTTGTGAGTGCAGAGCAACTCGCAGCGGCGGGCGAGGATACGGGGTACGGAGCAAAGCTCCCCGTGGCGGGCCGATCTTCGATTGAAGAAGAGGATGCGCGTGAGGGTGCGCTTCGCGGGGAATACCAGGTGTTGCGCTGGAAGGCGATCACGAGCCTTGGCATCGGTTCCGTGATGATGGCGGCGATGCCTTTTTGGGGGCACGACGTGGTGTGGTGGGCTTGGACGCAGATGGAGCTGGCGGTGGTGGTGATGCTATGGGCAGGACGTTCGTTTTACGTCAAGGCCTGGGCTGCATTGCGACGGGGAGGCGCCGACATGAATGTGCTGGTGGCGATGGGGACCGGCGCGGCGTTTGTTATCTCGGCCGCTTCGACGATCTGGCCGCACTGGTTTCATGATCGCGGCATGATGCCCCAGATTTACTTTGAGGCAGTGGTGTTTATCATTGCCCTGGTGCTGGTAGGCAAGATGCTTGAGGCACAGGCAAAGCGGCAGACCTCCCGGGCCTTGCAACAATTGACATCACTCCAGCCGAAGCAGGCGACTGTCAGGCGCGATGGACTGGAGCTGGAAGTTGCAATTGGGGAGTTGCGGCTGGGTGATCTTCTGGTTGTGCGACCTGGGGACAGGATCGCGGCGGACGGAGAGGTAGTTGAGGGTGCCAGCGCGGTGGACGAGAGCATGCTGACTGGGGAGAGCCTGCCGCTTGACAAGATCCCGGGCGTGAAAGTCTATGGCGGCACGACAAATGGGCAGGGAGCGCTCCTGGTTCGAGTGCAGGCCGAGGGCGGGGAGAGTGTGCTGGCGCAAATTGTAAGGGTATTGCGCGAGGCACAAGGCGATAAGGCACCTGTGCAGGCTTTGGCCGACCAGGTGAGCGCCGTGTTTGTGCCGGTTGTGGTAGCGATCGCAATTTTAAGCGCTCTGCTTTGGGTATGGATTGGAGGCGCAGATCTCGTGCAGGCAACCGTAATTGGCGTGGCGGTGCTGGTCATTTCGTGCCCATGTGCGATGGGGCTGGCGGTGCCGACGGCGATTCTGGCGGCTACGGGACGGGCGGCGCGAAGGGGCATTTTGATTCGTAGTGGAGAGGCACTCGAGAGGTTGGGCGAGGTCAGTGTAGTGGTGCTCGACAAGACGGGTACCATCACAAAAGGCAAGCCGCGAGTGGAGCGCATTGACGGGGGGATGGAAGTGTTGCGGCTGGCGGCCTGTGTCGAGGCACTCAGTGAACATCCGTTGGCGCGGGCGATTGTGGCAGAGGCGAAGATTCGCGGATTGGAACTCGAAGCGGTAGATCAGTTTTTGGCGAAGCCGGGCTTGGGAGTCAGCGGGATTGTCGGGGGCCGAAATATCGAGATCATCAGTGGGGAAGCGCCAGGAGCCGTGAAGGTGCTAGTCGATGGGATTAGCATCGGGACGCTGACCCTGGCCGATGAGGTAAAGGAAAGCTCGGCGGCGGCGATTGGGCGGCTCAAGAGTCTGGGGCTGCGCGTTGTGATGCTGAGCGGAGACCGTGAGGACGCGGCCAGAGCAATCGCCTTGCAAGTCGGGATTGAAGAAGTGATTGCTGGGGTGATGCCGGCTGGGAAGTCCGACGTGGTTGCCCGATTGCAGGTTGGCGGAGTGAAGGTGGCAATGGTGGGAGATGGCTTGAACGATGCACCGGCACTCGAGAGGGCCGATGTGGGGATTGCGATGGCATCGGGCTCGGATCTGGCCATTGAAGCGGGGGACGTCGCGCTGCTTCGAGGGGACTTGAATGAAGTAGCGGAAGCGATTGAAGTATCGCGAAAAACAATGCGGGTGATGCGCCAAAATCTCTTCTGGGCCTTCCTCTATAACGTGGTGGGGATCCCTGTGGCAGCCTTGGGGTTGTTGAACCCTGTTGTGGCTGCAGGGGCGATGGCGCTGAGCAGCGTAAGCGTGGTGTTGAACAGTCTCAGGCTTCGGTGATTGAAACCGATGCCCGCCTGAGGATGGACATGGTTTTCGGTCGAATCATCTCGATAGGCTGCGAATGGAGCGAGGACTGGGGTGGGGGCTGAACGGCCATCGGAGTTGCGAAGGGCTGCGGCAGTTGCGGCTGCCGCTCTGGGGCTGTAGGTACGAAGGATTGAATGGCGGAAGAAAGAGCCGTAAGGTTTGCGGTGTTGAGTTCCTTTACTTCCGGTTCGCGTTCTTCGGGCTTGGGCCCAGACGGATTCTTGAGGAAGCGCCAGATTGAGGATGGATCGGGAGCGTTCGACTGCAGATAGTCCATGCCTTGCGCGGTGATCAGCATTTTACTCTTGTCGTCCACCGTAACGAAGCCAAGCGTTTTGACATACCAAAGCGCGAGCTCAATCTGGAGTTCTGTCATGTCCACGATTTTTTCGAGCTGACGCATCGTGATGAGCGGCACGCGAGGATTCTGGCAGCGGACATCATAGAGAACACAAAGGAGCGTCATTCTGCGGTCTAGCTCGTTTTGCATGCCGTTGAAGAAATCCATGCCAGTAAAAGAAATATCCCGTTCGTCGTCGCCGCCGCGAACGGCATCGAACATTTTGCGGGCGGTGGGTTCGCCGAGAACTTCGCTGGCGAGAGTGATTTCTTCGAGCTTCTGCGAGTCTGGGCCGGTGCCAGTTTTGGCGTTATAAACGGCGAAAAGCACGTTGTAGGCGAGTTGAATGATGTCTGGCGCCGCTTTTGGGTCGACTCCCAGAATCTTGTAATGGTCTTGAAATTTTCCCGCGGCGGATGACGACATGCCCTATTTATATCGACAGCAGAAGAAGATTTCTGTAGATTCTTACAAATTCAAGCGGCGGGCGAACTGCATGGTTGCCGTTGCCAAACAGGATCTCGCTAGGCGATCAGGTCGTGCAGCACGTTGCCGCTGACATCGGTGAGACGGAAGTCCCGGCCACTGTAGCGATAAGTCAGTTTGGTGTGATCGATGCCCATGAGATACAAGACGGTTGCGTGAATGTCATGAACATGAACTGGCTTTTCAACTGCCTTGAAACCGAATTCGTCGGTAGCGCCGTAAATTGTGCCGCCCTTGACGGCACCTCCAGAGAGCCACATCGTGAAGCCAAATGGATTGTGATCGCGTCCGCTCTTGACGCTGCCGCCACCGCCACCGACTTCGCGCACAGGAGTGCGCCCGAACTCGGACCCGCAAATTACAAGCGTATCTTTCCAAAGTCCCCGGCCCTTGAGATCCTTTATAACGGCAGCGAATGCCTGATCTGAGTTCTTTGCGTTTTTCTTGTGAGCCATGATGTCGTCATGGGCATCCCAAGGGTCGCCCTTGGCGTAATAAACCTGCGTCATGCGAACGCCCTTTTCCGCCAGCCGCACCGCGGTAAGGCACCCGCGAGCAGTCGAACCGGGACCGTAGAGCTTTTGAGTGGCCTCGGATTCCTTGCGGATGTCGAAGACTTCCGGTGCGTCGGTCTGCATGCGATAAGCGACTTCCATCGACTTGAGAACTGCTTCCACCTGAGCGTCGGAGCCATCGCGCTGGCGTTTGAGCGCCTCCATCTTGTTGAGAAGCTCGATTTCGCGGCGTTGCTCGGTAAGTTCAAATTTCGGATTGTTTACATAGGAAATGAGCTTCTTCGGGTCGAAGCTCTTTTCGATGACGACTTTCTTGTCTTTGTCCTTTTCAGACACCGGCATTTCCATTTCTTCGGGCGGAGCGTTGGGGTTGGCCTGGATCTTGTCCGTGATGAAAGTTCCCTGATTGATCGCGGGAAGAAAACCGTTGGACCAGAGAGGCGGGCCAACGGTAGTAGGAACATCGGGGCACAGCACGACATAACCCGGCAAGTTCTGATTGTCCGTACCGAGGCCATAAGTCATCCAGGCACCGAGAGAAGGCCGACCGGCCTGGTTCGCGCCGGTGTTCATCATGAGACAGGCTGGTTCGTGATTCGGAATTTCTGTATGGACGGAACGGATCCAGCAGATGTCGTCGGCGACGCCGCCAAGGCTGGGCCAGATCTCGCTGATGTCCATGCCGCATTGGCCATATTTCTTGAAAGCAAAAGGCGATCGCATCAGTTCGCCGGTCTTGCGCTCCGTTTTGATTTCTCCGCCCGGCATGGGCTGACCGTGATATTTATCTAGAGTCGGCTTGGGGTCGAAACTGTCGATGGTGGAGACACCACCGTTCATGAACAGAAAGATGACCCGCTTGACGCGCTGGGGATGATCCAGCTGATAGCCGACACCGCCATCCGGGGTAGCTAGAGCGCCGGCCGAAGCGAGGGACTGGTTAACCAGTCCTGCGAAGGCCATCATGCCGAAGCCGTTGCCGACGCGGCGTAGAGCTTCGCGGCGGGTTGTTGGG
>JBKJSR010000026.1:0-7352 GCA_046594355.1 Bryobacter sp. | reverse complement strand
CGGCGACCGGCTGGCCGCCAAAGCGCTCCGCCAACCCGGCGGCCCAGGCGTCCACGGCCTCGGGTGAGTGTGTAAGCGAGCCTGTCTGTGGTTTGGTTTGCCCGGGGATCTCCATCGCCCAGACGTGTTTCTGATCGGCCCAATCAATTGCGATCAGCGCGGCAAATTGTGGCTCCATCGTTGTCTCTCCAGTTGAGTTTCCGGCAGGCGGGCATTCCTCGCGCGAAGGCCTTATAGTAGATCCTGGTGTTTCACTTCCAGGCGGCATCTGAGGATTCGTCTGGAGGAATTGCCAACCCGCCGCCCGAGGGTCTAGATTTAGACATCTAGTGTCTGGTTCATTCGTTCGTGGCGGCGGGATGCCTGTCCTTTATCACGCTGGCAGAATGGCCAAGCTGTGGCAAGGACACGATTCCCACATTCCGTCGCGGCGACGGCTTTGGAAAACCCTTATCTCAACCTTTCTCCTTTGGAGAAACTATAAGGTTGATTGCTCAACCCGCCGAACCACCGGATGCGGACCCGCATGTCCGGTGGTGTGGGAGGGGCGGAGCCGCGAGGCTTCCCCCTATCCCTATTGCAGTATGCCTACCGATCCAATTGCGAAGGCATAGCTCTTGGCCAATTCTTTGAGGCGGTCATAGCGGCCAGAGGCGCCGCCGTGCCCCGCTTCCATATTCAGGTTGAGCAGGATTTTGTTCTCGCCAGTCTGATTGTCCCGCAGCTTCGCCGTCCACTTCAGAGGCTCCCAGTAAGGTACCTGGGAATCGTTGAGGCTCGTGAAAATGTACATGTTGGGGTACTTCGCAGGCGCGACATTGTCATAGGGCGAGTAAGACTTCATGTACTCGTAATATTCCTGTTTTGCCGGATCGCCAAACTCATCGATATCGGTTGTCGATAGCGGAATCGTTTTGTCCTGCAAGCTCGAGACCACGTCCACAAAGGGTACGCCGGCGATCACCGCTTGAAACAAGTCCGGTCGCGAGTTTGCCACTGCGCCCACCAGCAAGCCTCCGGCGCTAGCGCCTTCGATCACCAGCTTCTTCGGGTTGGTAAACTTTGCCGCCACCAGCATCTCGGCGGAAGCGATGAAGTCGCGAAAGGTGTTTTTCTTCTTGAGCAACTTGCCGTCTTCATACCAGGAGTAGCCGAGGTCGGTGCCACCCCGGATGTGGGCGATGGCGTAGGCGAAGCCACGGTCCAGCAGGCTTAGCCGGGTCGCTGAAAAAGTTGGGTCCATTGGAATCGCATAAGAGCCATAGCCATAGAGCAGCATCGGTGCCTGGCCGTTCTTCACAAAACCCTTCTTATAGGCAACAGTCACGGGCACCTTGGTGCCGTCGGTGCTAGTCGCCATGAGACGCTCCACGACGTACTGGGAAGGATCATAACCACCCAGCACCTCCTGCCGCTTGAGCAGTACACGCTGGCGTGTTGTCAGGTCGTAGTCGTAGGTCGATTGCGGTGTCACCATGGATGAATAGCTGAAACGCAGCAGATTGGTGTCGAACTCCGCATTGCCGCCGAAGTTCAACGCATAGGCTTGCTCGTCGAACTTGATGTCATGCGACTCGTTCTTGGCGAGGTCGACAACCCGCAGCGTGTGAAGACCATTGAGACGCAGCAGATAAACGGCGTGCTTCGAGAACACGTTCATCGCCTGCACAAAAAGCCCTTTCCGCGCGGGTATCGCTTCTTTCCAGTTCTTCTCCGACGGGTCGGAGACGGGTGCCGTCACTACCCGGAAGTCTCGGCCCGTGTCGTTGATGCGGATGTAGAACTTGTCTGAATGATGTGCCGCACTGTAGCTGGTGCCTTCTTTGCGGGGGATCAAAACAGTAAAGGCCGCTTCTGGCGTCTTGGCATCCAGATAGCGCAGTTCACTGGTACGGCCCGAAGAGACCTGAATTACGAGAAACTTCTTCGAGAGAGTCTTACCCACACTGACGCTAAATTTCTCATCCTTCTCTTCATAAACCAGCTTGTCTTCGCTTGCTATCGTGCCAAGGCTATGCCGCCAAACCTGATAGGCACGCTTCGACTGCTTCTGCTGCATGGTGTAGAAAAGCGTCTTACCGTCTTCGGCCCAGGTGATGCCGCTCGTACGCTCTATGGTGTCGGCCAGATCCTTGCCGGTTGCGAGATCGCGCACGCGGAGGGTGAACTCGCGATAGCCGGTGGTATCTGTCGAATAGGCGAGCAGCTTGTGATCGGGGCTCGTTGCCATGCCTCCGAGCGAAAAGAACTTGTGACCCTTGGCCATCTCGTTCTGGTCGAGCAGAATTTCTTCGGCTGCCTCAAGCGAACTCTTCTTGCGGACGTTGATCGAATACTGCTTGCCCTCTTCGGTGCGCGAATAGTAATAGAAGTCGCCGTTGCGGCCGGGCACGGTCATGTCGGTCTGTTTGATGCGTCCAAGCATCTCCTGATAGACCTTGTCTGTGATTCCCTCAAGCGGCTTCAACACGGCGGCGGTATAAGCGTTCTCAGCTTTGATGTAGTCGATGACGGCCGGGTCTTCTTTGTAGCGTAGCCAGAAATACGGGTCTTGACGGGTATCGCCAAAAGCCTTCATTTCTTTCGGAACAGCTTTGGCGTCCGGCGCTTTCAATTCATCTGCCGAAATTGTCAATGCGGACATAAGTGTGATCAGAATCCAATTCATTTTCATATTTGTCCAAACTGTCCTTTGAGTCCGAGTGGTTCCAACAGTGTGCGGACTTTGTCCGCTGCGGGCCTGGCGCCAAGTGGGTTTGGCTGGCCGACGCGAAGAGGTGTTGGGTGGCGGTGAAGGGCCTCGCCATTCGGCTTGAGCTGGACCTGGCCGACGCGAAGAGGTGTTGGGGTGGCGGTGAAGGGCCTCGCCCTTCGACTTGGAGCTGGGCCTATGCGGAGACGCATGGAGTTCAGGTCAGGCATGTTTGGGCTCCTTTCGCAGCAGGAGCCAGACACCCAGCAGCAGTGTGGCGAGGCTGATCCATTGTGTGTGTACCAGTGGTATTGACTCAAACATCGGCGGCTGGTCGTGGTGGCGGAAGAACTCGACACCAAAACGGAGCAGCGAATAGAAGATCAGATAGAGGCTGAAGATCCCGCCAGGGCGCTTGGATGGGTCGTAGAGCTTGAACAGCACACCGAAGATCACAAGGTCGCCGATCGTCTCGTAGATCTGCGTCGGATGCAGCGGGACATTCAGCGGAACATTCGAGAATTCCCTGACGTCCGGGTTGGTAAAGCGGACCGCCCAGGGTCGCTCGCATAGAGTCCCGTAACAGCAGCCGGCGGCATAGCAACCAATGCGTCCCAGTGCATGGCCAAGCGCGATACCGGGGGCGAAGCAATCCATGGTCTTGAGGATTGGCAGGCCATTGCGGCGCATGTAATAAATGGCGAAAATCAACGCGACGATGAAGCCACCCTGATAGACGCCCGCAGCCCTCAATGTCGACAGTGAAAACATCTCGGCGGGGTTGCGGGAGTAATATTCCCAGTCGAAGATGAACATCATCAACTTGGCGCCCACCAGGCCCGTAATCGCGCAATAGATCACGAGGTCCTGAATTGTTTGGGTGGGCAAGCCGGCGCGTGCGGCGAGTTTCTTGGTCGACCAGAGTCCGGCAAGAAACGCCAGGGCAACCATCACGCCGTAAGTGGGCAGAAAGAAGCCGCCGAGATCAATGAGTTTCGGGAGCATGTTTCGTTTGTGACTGCTTTCTCGAAGAATTAATAAGGTCGATTGCCATCAAGGTGGCACCGACGCTGATTGCGGAGTCGGCCACATTAAAGCTGGGCCATTCATAAGAGCCGAGGAAGATTTGAAGAAAGTCCGTGACGCTGCCGACAAGGATGCGGTCGTAAAGATTGCCCACTGCCCCGCCCAGCACGAGCGCCAGCGATACGCGATTGAGTGGGGAACCGGCAGCGCCAGGCTTCGTGGCCTGCCAGAGCATCCAGCCGACCAAGCCCAGAATCACACCCGCAATGCCGACGAGAACCGTGAGCCGAACCGGCTCAGAGGCAGTCGAAAGCATACCGAAGGCTGCGCCACGGTTCTGTGTGTGAACGATATTGAAGACGCCCGGGATCACTTCGATCGTGTCATAGAGCGAGACTTTGGCTTCAATCCACATCTTGGTCACGCGGTCGAGAATAAACACCGCGCCCGCTATGGTGATTGCCAGTGCCCTGGGTGACAGCATCTCTATAGACCCAGCATTTCTGTGACTGCGCTTGCGCACGCGGCGCAAGCTGTGGGGATGCTTATGTCGCTGCCCACATCCAGGGTGTACTTCCAGCAGCGTTCACACTTGATGCCTTCGGCGGGCAATACTTCAACCGCAGTGGCATCGCCCTGCTTCAACTCGACTTGCGAAACAATGAAGATCGTCGGCAGGCTTGCGGCATAGGCGGAAAGCAATTCGTAATCCTCCGCATTCACGGTGACAATCAGCTTGGCACCGAGTGTTGCGCCAATCTTGGCGGCCTCGAGAGCGGGCCGGGTCAGGTCGCGGAAAGCAAGCAGGCGATCCCAGTTGGCCAGGCGTGCGTGCTGCGCTTTTGTAATGCCGTGAGTCAATTCGAGTGTTGTTGGAAAGTGAGCAACGTGGATTGTATCGGGGTCGCCCTGACTTTTGGGGAGCTCAGCCCAGGCTTCTTCGCAGGTGAAAGCGAGGAGGGGAGCAGCCAGCCGGAGCATGGCGTGAGTCATCCGGTAGAGGGCCGTCTGTGCGCTGCGCCGTGCCTTCGACTTGGTCGCGCTCGTGTAGAGGCGGTCCTTGAGAATGTCGAAATAGATCGAGCTGAGCTCGACGGTCGCAAAGTTGTAGATGCCCTGGTAGACCTTGTAAAAAGCGTATGCCTTGTAGTGAGCGAGGCAGCGCTCGGTGAGCTCGGCACTGCGCAGAAGGATCCACTGATCGATCTCTTCCATCTCGTCGGCGGGAACCGAGTCGGCACTGGGGTCGAACTGATCGAGATTGCCGAGCGCGTAGCGGAAGGTATTTCTGAGCTTGACGTAGGCTTCGGCGAGACGCTGCAGAATGACCGGCGACATGCGGACGTCTTCGTTGTAAGCAACGCTCGACACCCACAGGCGCAACACTTCGGCACCGTACTGCTTGATGACTTCATCGGGTTCGATGCCGTTACCGAGCGACTTGGACATCGCGCGGCCCTCTGGATCGAGAATCCAGCCACCGGTGACGCATTCGCGGTAGGGGGCATGTCCGCGCAAGCCAACCGCGAGGAGCAGCGAGCTATGGAACCAGCCGCGATATTGGTCTGCCCCTTCGAGATACATGTCGGCGGGCCAGGGCAAGCCATTTTCATCGTTGAGGACGGCGAAGCTGCTGGAGCCCGAATCGAACCAGACATCGAGAATGTCTTTCTCTTTGCGGAAGTGATTGCCGCCGCACTTGGGGCAGGTGAAGCCGGAAGGCAGGAGATTCACGGCCTCTTCGGCATACCAGACATCGGCGCTTTCCTTGGCGAAGCGTTCGAGGATGGGCTCGATCACGGGCTTGTCGGCGATGATGTGATCGCAGGTATCGCAATAGAAGGCGGTGATCGGAACACCCCAGGTGCGCTGGCGCGAGATCACCCAGTCGGGCCGGTTTGCGACCATGTTCGAGATTCGCTCTTCGCCCCAGGCTGGGAGCCACTTCACGTTCTTGATGGCGTCGAGTGCGTTCTGCCGCAGATTGTTGCGATCCATGCCGATGAACCACTGGTCGGTTCCGCGAAAGATGGTGGGGTTGTGGCAGCGCCAGCAATGCGGGTAAGAGTGCTTGTAATCCGTCTTCTTGAGCAAGGCGCCATGGGCATTGAGGATCCCGATGACGATCGGGTTCGCTTCCCAGACGGTCTTGCCAATGAGCTCATCGGGCAGGACGCCGCTTGCGCCTTCGGCGTGGAAAAACTTGCCGGCGGCATCGACCGGGCAATAGGTGGGAATGCCGTAGAGTTGCGAGACGATGAAGTCGTCCATGCCGTGACCGGGAGCGGTATGGACAGCGCCAGTACCGGCTTCGAGGGTGACGTGGTCGCCTACGACGCCGAGCGAATCGCGATCGAGAAAAGGGTGACGAAAGACAGCTTTGTCGAGGGTAGAGCCATCGAAAGTACCGATTACATGCGGCTCGGGCCAGTCGAGTTCTTTTGTAACGGCTTCGAGCAGGCCTTGGGCAACGATGTAGACGGCGTCATCGACTTCATTGGCTACATATTCAAAGCGGGGGTTGAAACTGATGGCCATGTTAGCCGGGATGGTCCAAGGAGTGGTGGTCCAGATGAGGCCGTAAACATCCTTGCCAGTGAGCGACGGGTGGATGGACTCTGGGGTGCTTGACATCTTGAAGCGGACATAGACGGAAGGCGAGATGTGATCGCCGTGTTCGACTTCGGCTTCGGCCAGCGTGGTCTGGCAACTGAGGCACCAGTTGACGGGCTTGAGACCTTTATAGATATAGCCCTGATCGTAGAAGTCGACAAAGGTGCGGGCGATGGCAGCCTGGTAGGGGGCGTCCATGGTTTTGTAAACGTTATCCCAGCGGCCGAAGATACCGAGGCGCTGGAAGTCTTCGGTCTGAAGGCTGACATATTTGTCGGCGTAACGACGGCAGACCTGACGGATCTGCACCTGGGTCATCGCCGCCTTTTTGGCTCCGAGCTGTCCGTCGACTTTGATCTCAATCGGCAGGCCATGGCAATCGAAACCGGGGACATATGGGGAATCGAAACCGGCCATGGTTTTCGATTTGACGACGAAATCTTTGAGCAACTTGTTGAAAGCGTGACCCAGGTGAATTTTGCCATTGGCGTAAGGAGGCCCATCGTGCAGAACGTATTCGGGGCAACCGGCGCGGGACGCGCGAATGCGGTTGTAGAGATCCATCTCCTTCCAGCGGGCGAGCATTTTTGGTTCATTCTGCGGCAGGTTCGCTTTCATCGCGAAAGCGGTTTTTGGCAAGTTAACGGTTTTCTTGAGGTCCACTGATAGTTCCATTGTAGTAAGGCGGATGAGTCTGGCGGCGGTCCATCTCATTGAGAGAGGATAAGGAAAAGGCGAAATTGGTTTCGTTCCTGCATTCCTGATGTAGCTGGGCGGTCCGAGATGTTGCTAAACTTGTCCGCCGTAAGTGACTGGATTCAAGGAAGAAAGAGCGAAATTGGCTTCGTTCCTGAATTTTGGTTTCAGCCCGAATTCGGCCTTTGTCCGGCACGATGAAGAGCAATGGGCGAGGATGTGCCGATGACCAAAATCGCGCATTGACAAGAAGGTGTCGGCGATGGGGGAGTCAAAATTGGACTTCTTACCTTTCCGCAAGCTCTTTTATCGTTTTTCTGGGGGG
>JBKJSR010000016.1:0-4736 GCA_046594355.1 Bryobacter sp. | reverse complement strand
CTGAGCTGCCGCAAAAACACCACAAAGCTTAAACCCGTTAAAAGCGCATCCGAAATTGCCGCCGCTCCGCTCCTCTTCTTCGCCCTGCTCCTCAACGACATACCGGATCGCTCTGATCCTTCCTTAGCCATGGCGCGCCCAGCGCTTTCGATCGGGTCCATCGCGCTCTGGCCGATTCAAACTCCCGCTGGCATAGGACTTGAAATCGTTCCTGATTTTCTCGGGCTGCGGCTCACCCTCCACGACTACATGCACATGGGCGGCCAATAGACTCCAACCGCCGTGCAAACATACCTGCCTCAGAGCATGCCGCAGGGTCGCACCGCTCTCCCGCTCGAACAAATATGGTGTCTGATTCCTGCTTTGCCGTTCCTCTGAGACCCGTCTTGGATCAGCTGATTGTGCTGCCGATCTACAGAACCCGATTCATCGGAGTGCAGTTGTCCGCCGTAGGATCCAAACGTGATGAAGTACCTCACTAAAGTTTTGTACTCACCAAGACCGACTCGCTTGACGGTCGAGGTCGCGGCTCAGCCAAGCGTAGCTGGTACGCCCAGATTTCAGCATTTTGCCGACATCGACTCGAATCGATCACTTTTAAGTCGCACAAACCGGCAGACCTAAACGTTTGCGCAAGACACCTCATTCCGCAGCGTAAAAATTGTATCCGCATCTACGCCGATTCTCTCCACCGATCGAGTGAAATAACACGAGCGGCGCTACTGAAAAGTCGCCGCCTCGATCCGCTGGCTGAGCTGTTGATTCAAACCGTCGCGCTTCTTCGTTTCGGCGGCGATCTGATCGCGCAGCGTAACGATTTTTCCGTCCAGACTCGCCAGGTCGCTTGCATACTTCTGCACACGCTCCTGCTGACCAGCAACGGAATTCAAGCTCGACAGATTCCGCCTCACCCGCTCCTGATCGCTCGTCGCCTCGGTCGTCTGCGCAGTCAAATTCCGGATCGTGTTGTTCGATTCCGCAATCTGCCGCCGCAACACCGCAATCGCGCCAAGCGTCTGCTTCGCCTCGGGCGAGAGGCGGTTCGAGAGGATCCAGATGCCAATCTGCTCGTCGCTCACCGACCCAAGATGGTTGCTCTCCACCATCGTTTCTTCTTCTTTCACAACCAGACTCTGCGCGGCATCGCCCGTCAGCTTCACCTCAAAACGATAGTGTGTTTTGGTCTGTTCCGTCGGCTTCAAAGCGATCAGTTTGTGGTTGTAACGAATCCCGTGTTCAATCACCAGCGTCTTCACCTTGCGGTCTACATTGCTGATGTTATAGGTCTTCGTCGCTTCGCGCGTCAGGCGCACCGTCACCACGCCGCCGGTGGCCTTCACTTCACGCAGCACGTTAGGCGCGGAGTTCTCTTCCTCGACCACCCGCGTCCCCAAATCGCTCGCGTAACTCAACAGCCGCTTGTCGCCTGCCTTGAATGTATTCACCAATGCTTCACCCGCATACACACCCCCGTCGTAAACACTCAGCGGACCGCCATCGAGAGTCTTGCCGGTAGAGTTCGTCAGCTCGGCGGAATTCAGCGGATTCTCCCGCTGTGATCGCTCCGTGTAAATCAACAACTTGCGGGCGGCGATCTCCTGCTGTACAAAAGGCAGCATCAGCGATTCGTTACGCTTCACACTCACCGGCTGTCCGAAGCGATACTCAAACAGCTCGCCTGCCTCGCGAGTCGCCGTGTCGATCTGAACATGAGATGGAACCATCATTTCGCGTTGCACCATGGGCGCGCCCGACAACCCACCAAGTCGCCCTGAGCCTACATTCCCTGCAAAACCACCCAAACCACTCATTGCAGCTTTGTCATAAACTTTCGGCGCAAGCGGCTTGTCTTCCTCCAGCTCGGCCACCTCCCGCTGCATAAACCTCGGCTCGTACAACTTCGATACAAAACTGATCGGCCGCCCCGAGATCACGCTCAACTCAACCTTGGTCCAGTCTTCGCTCGTCGTGTTGTCGATAATCGCCCACCCCTCCAGCAGCGGCTTCTTCGCCGCGCCCGCATCGAGCACCAGCCGGTAACTCGACTTCCAAACGGGCATCGGAATCGTATACGCGACACTCAATTTCCTCGCGGCATCCTTCGCCGAATCCACATAGACGCTCTTCTGCTCACGGCTCCGGCTCGCATTCAGCGAGCGCAAATACTCGCTAAGCTGCACCTGCAATTCCGGATCGGACAGTCGAATGGAAGTCGCGGCCCCCAGGTCGGAAGTCATGATGTCGCCGCTCGCTGTCAACACGTTGATCGTCTCGCTAGTCGTTTGCGGCTTCTCCCGGCTCTGCACAACCCGCGCTCCGACAATCTGCCCGCTAGTCGTTGCCTGCCCCATCTTCAACTCGATCTTCGCTCCCTTGAGCTGGTCGAGAAAATCGGTCAGCGGCGAACGATCACCCAGCTTGAACGGAAACTCCGCAAGTTTCGCCGCCAGCGGCAGGCTTGAGTCATAACGCACCCCAGCCACCGAATTGCCCGTCTGATCGTTAATCATGAGCGACTTCAAAACATCGTTCATCTCATTCGCCTTGAAATCAAGACGCGCGGATTGGCCGGCCGGAATTTCGCCGCCCCGCTCAAAGTAACCGATCCCGTGCTTATACAGAATGACCTTTCGCACGGGCAATTCCGCAGCGGAGATAGTCTGAAGTACAAGCAGGATCGAAAGCAGGCTGACAGTTTGGCGCATAATTACCCTGTGACAAGTTTGACACCGCGTGAGCTGCGTCTGTTTCCTCCTGACGCGATGTTGCGCCTAAGCGTTGCGGCAAGTTGGAATCAGACCACCTCCGACTGGCAACGGATGCTCGCCTTGAGCCCCGGTCTTTGCTGGGGTATCGAAGTGGACGGCAAACTCGCAGCCACCGCCACAGCCATCGTCTACGATTCGAAACTCGCCTGGATCGGCATGGTCCTCACCCTTCCCGAATTCCGCGGCCGGGGCCTCGCCAGGCGTCTCATCGCCCATCTGCTTGAGCTGCTCCAAATCCAGGGAATCAGACAAATCAAACTCGACGCAACCTCCATGGGCGCAAGCCTCTACCGCGAATTCGGCTTTGTCGAAGAAGCTCCGATCGAACGCTGGTCCCGCTCAGGCATGGCGGTGGACGCCATCGGCAACGGCACCTGGAATGCGGCGCTAGACACCATCGCCACCGGCGCATCCCGTCTTCGGCTACTCAATGCACTCGCGCGCGATAGCGTAGTCTGGGCAATCGAAGACGGCTCCTTCGCCATGCTCCGCCCTGGCGCAAACGCAAGCTATCTCGGCCCCATCGTCGCACGCAACGAGAGCGGCGCAAAGCAACTCCTCGCATCGCTTCCCGAAGCTGCCGCCGCATTCTGGGACCTGTTTCCCGATCACCTCGAAGCCAAAGCCCTAGCCACCCAACTGGGCTTCCAACCCGTTCGACAGCTCCTGCGTATGTCCCTCGGCAACAGCGATCTCAACCCGAACATCCATCTCCATTTCGGCATTGCCGGCTTCGAGTATGGTTAATAGGATGCAAGGATTTCGCGACGAAGCAGACTTGGAAGACTGGCTCTCAAGACCATCGCCAGCCGACGTGGAAACAGTCAAAGCCCATCCCGGCGACCTGATGATACTTGGCGCGGGTGGCAAAATGGGTCCCACCCTGGCACTACGCATCCGCCGCGCCGTGCAGCAGGCGGGCACCGGCCAGCGGGTCTTCGCCGTCTCCCGCTTTGAAGACCGGCAACTCCGCGATTCACTCACCGGCGGCGGCATCGAAGTGATCCCCCTCGACCTCATGCGCGCAGGCGCTCTCGCAACACTGCCGCCCGCTCCCAATCTCCTCTACCTCGCCGGCCGCAAATTCGGCAGCAGTGGCAACGCAGCTCTCACCTGGGCCATGAACGTGCTGCTGCCCGGTCGTGTCGCCGAACATTTCCGCGACTCCCGCATCGTCGCATTGTCCAGCGGCAACATCTATCCGTTCCTGCCCGTTACTTCTCCTGGAGCAAACGAAGACACTCCCGTCGGACCCGTCGGCGAGTATGCGCAATCCGTTCTCGGCCGCGAGCGCATGTTCGAACATGGCGCAATCGAATACGGCACGCGGGTCGTCAACCTGCGTCTCAACTATGCGCTCGAACCCCGCTACGGCGTACTCGCCGATCTCGGGCTCAAGGTCTGGAAGAATGAGCCGGTCGACATCGGCATGCCCGCCGTGAACATCATCTGGCAAGGCGACGCCAATTCCTACGCGCTGCAATCCCTCTCGCTGTGCCAGTCCCCTGCCACCGTTCTCAACCTTGCCGGTGGCGAGGTCTTGCGCGTCCGCGACCTCGCGCTCGCCTTCGCGCAACGCTGGAACAAAGAGCCGCGTTTCACGGGCCGGGAAGCAGCCACCGCCCTGCTGAACGATTCCACAAAATGCCGCGCCCTCTTCGGCGAGCCGCTAGTCGGTTGGCGGCAAATGCTCGACTGGACCGCGCACTGGATCGAGACCGGCGGCAGATCCCTCGGCAAGCCCACTCACTTTGAAGCAAGGGACGGAAAGTTCTGATGACCCTGCTGACCCTGCGCGAAAAGCTGCTCGCGGGAATGGTAATCCCCGCCCACCCGCTGGCCCTCAATGCAGCGAGGCAACTCGATCCCGACCGGCAACAATCCCTCACCCGCTACTACGCCAACTCGGGGGCGGGAGGCATCGCCGTCGCAGTGCATACAACGCAATTTACCATTCGCGAAAACGGG
>JBKJSR010000779.1:0-13573 GCA_046594355.1 Bryobacter sp. | reverse complement strand
AGTTCGCGATTGAGCACGCGGGTCTGGACATCGTAGTCGTCGATCTCACGCTGGACGGCTTCGACAGCCGTTGGAATCGAATTCTGGCCGAGGGCAAGTCGGGCGCAAGCGGTGTCGAGAACACTCACTGCCTTGTCGGGCAATTGACGGTCGGGCAGGTAGCGGTGGGACAGCTTGACAGCGGCGGAAAGACCCTCGTCGAGGATCAGCACGTTATGGTGTTTTTCAAGCACCGGCAAAATGCCGCGCAGCATGAGCTGGCAGTTGTACTCGGAGGGCTCGTCGACCTTGACGAGCTGGAAGCGGCGCGCGAGGGCGGGATCTTTTTCGAAGTACTTTTTGTATTCGGCCCACGTGGTTGCGGCGAGGGTGCGCAGTTCCCCGCGGGCGAGAGCGGGCTTGAGGAGATTGGCTGCATCGCCTTGGCCAGCCTGGCCACCGGCACCGATCATGGTGTGAGCTTCGTCGATGAAAAGGATGATTGGCGTCGGAGATCTTTTAACTTCGTCGATCAGACCCTTGAGGCGATTTTCGAATTCGCCCTTGACGCTTGCGCCAGCCTGGAGCAGCGCGAGGTCGAGGGTGCGGAGCGTGACGTTTTTGAGCGGAGGAGGAACGTCGCCGGCGACGATGCGAAGGGCAAGGCCTTCGACGATGGCCGTCTTTCCGACCCCCGCTTCGCCGACAAGAATCGGATTGTTCTGGCGACGGCGGGTGAGGATGTCGACCACCTGACGAATTTCAAAGTCGCGGGCGAGGACGCTGTCGATCTTGCCGTTCTTCGCGTTTTCGGTGAGGTTGATGGTGTAGGCGTCGAGGTTGGGGGACTTCGAATTTACATTGACGCGGGGCGCGCCATCCGGACCGGGGGAACCAGCGGCGGATGCTGCGTCGGAGGGGCCGCCCTCGCCAAGATCCTTCATTTCAGAACTCTCGTAAGAAGCGCCGCAGATGGCTTCGAAATTGTCCTTGAGGCTCTTCGGTTCGATCTTCTTGAACTCTTTGGCGACATCGCTCATGAGGCGCACCAGTTCGTCGTTCTGCGTGAGGGCAACAATGCAATAGCCGGTACGGACGTTACCGGAATCGTGGTCGAGAGAAGCCACGGACCATGCTTCACTGAGCATCTTGACGAGCGTGGGAGCAAGGGTTGGAGTACGCGCATTGCCACTCTTCAGTTTGTCGAGAGAAGCTGTCAACTGGGCCGACAGCTTGGCTTTGTCGATGTCGAAAGCTTTGACGATGGCAGCCAGATCTCCGCCCGAATGTTCCAGCAGCTTCATCAGGAAGTGCTCGATCTCGACATCGTAATGCGTGCGCTGCAAACAGAAGCCGGCTGCGGCCTGCATGGTGTTGCGCGTGGTGTCGTTTAATTTTCCGATCAGCGATTTTATATTGACGCTCATCAAATCCTCCGGTAGTTTCAGCCAGTTTGGCTAATTCAAAAGAAAAACAGTATCTGCGGGATCTTCCGTCCGCGGGCGGGCCGAATTCATCCAGGTCAGCCAGCCGAGCTTGGGTGGCGAATCCGAGTCTATCCCAAGTTGGCATTGGGGGACACTATCACGATCGAGGATTAACTGGACCTCGAAAATCAGCTCTCCGTTGGTGAAGAAACGGGTCACGGCCTCAAGCGGTTTGTATGCATTGCCGCCGGGCAAAAAGTCGAGATATTGAGCCAGTTTCAGGGGGCCGACACAAATCTTGGCCCGCGATGAGCGATCCCAAACGGCATCACCGACCACCACGCCAGAGCCGAGTTGCTCGGCCTCTGTCGCCGGGTCGGAAAACTTGCAGATGTCTTCGTCCGACAACGGATACCAGGAGCCACCAAATTCTTCGACCAGAATTGGCACGTCGAAATAGTCGCCGAGGAACTGCTCGAGGGCGAGAGCGGAACGTGGTTGGAGCGCTAACAGACCCGTGTAGAAAATGAGGGAAGTGTCGCTCACCGCCTGACGATTCGCAAGTCCCGGTGTGCCAAGGCCAATCAAGTCGAGCAGATAACCCGACATCCGATCCTGCTGATCGCGTTCATAAGTGACCCAGAAGCGATATTTTTCCCACGCCTGATAAAAGAGCGAAATCAGCCGGTGGTGAAAGAGGTCGAGAAACTCGATGATCGTGTGATCTTTATCGCGGATCCGCTCGATCACAAAGTCGGAATAAGTGAGAGGCAGAACTCCGGCGGGACCGACGAGCCCCATGAAATTCACGCGTAGAGTTGGAGGCTTCCAGGTGAACTTTTCATCGTTGTATTTGGGCCACTCGAGGCTGTGGATCTGCGAAGGCGGGAACCAGTAAGCGGGGTTGACGGCAAAGCGCACAACTTCTTCGGCGGGGCTCCTGGGGAAAAGGCCGGGAGGCTGCAGGCCGTTGCCAAGGCGCGAAAGCAGGCGGACGGCCTGAAAGAAATGGACACTGCCGGGACGATCTCCAAACAGGTCGTCGAGCCAGTGGCGCCGCACGGCAAGCGGGTATTCATCGGGCTTGGCGGGAACCGGGTCTAGACCAGAATCTTTTGTCCAGCGCGTGGCGGCCATTGGCGTAGAGGCTCCTTTCGCTGAACAGTGCGGGCGGTCAATTGCGTGAAGCTGTTGAGTGAAGCATAGTTGGCAAGAAAGCGTTCGAGCACTGAGGCGAAAAGGTAAACGCCGCCGCCGACGAATTGCTCTTCGTCGAATTCCATTTCCACTTCGAATCCGCGTGCGAAAGCAATGCCGTCGTCGGAAACAAGGCGGGCAAATTTACGCCGGGATTTGAGTGAACTGATCCCGGAGATGACACGCTCGCTGTAGGGAGAATTCGTGATGTTGTAAAGGTTGAGAATCTGCTGCAGAGCCTCTTTGCCTTCTTCGACCAGAGAGAGATAATTGAGCGAAAGGTGCGAAACTAGTCGCCAATAAATGTTCTTGCCGATGGCGGGGCGCAAGGTTGAGGTGGGCTTCAGCAGGGCGACTATCCGCTTGAGCGGGGCGCTCATTTCGAGTTCGAAATCTCCCGATTCGCTGCCGAAGGGGAGACGCGAAGGTAAATCACGATTGGTGCAAAATGTTTTGACTGTGATCGAATCCTGTTTGGGGTGGATGGGCCGGAAGGAGAGGTCGACGAGCGAGAGGTACATGTCGGTGCCGTCGTCGTTGGCTCTCGGCGACTGGCGGCGGGTGGCGATATAAAAGGTCTGCTGTTTGTGAGAAAGCTGGGCGTGGCGGATGGAATAGAAGGGCTCGTAAGTGATGATTGTCTGATGGTCGAGATCGATGGAGTTCACCTCGGCGATCGAGTGAATTTCAAGCGCGTTCATACGGCGCACATCGGGAATGATCGCGTATTCGGAGCGCTTCTGGTCGAGCAGTATCGGCTCGCAAGTTTGCGGGAAAAGATTGATGACCGGGGTTGCCGTGGTGCGGAAAGTTGCGGCGTTGATGCCATTCTCGAGACGCAGACGGACGTCTTCGGAGTCGATACGCGAGACGAGGAAAATGACTTCAAACTCATTGGTGAAGCCCTGCCCGAGCACTGCTTCAAGTCCGCTGAGCTCCAGGAAGAAAAACTTCTCGGGGAAGGCGAAGAATTCCTGCAGGAGGCGGTACGCGAGAAAAGATCTGCCTGGGTAGTCGAGGACGCCTTCGTTTTTTTCGAAGCCCATCGGACGTATCGAAGAAACGGGAATCTCGATGGGTGCCTGGCGCGGTTGTTTGGGATTGCGAATGAGAATCCGCGTTACCCGGCTACACAACACTTCATAAAGTGAATGGATGACGGCGGATTCGCCGTTGAGGTAGAGCTGAAGTTTGTCGAGACTGAGCTTGGACAAATCCACGTCGGCGGGGGCGGTGAAGCGGACGGGAATCGAGTATTGCGCATCGGGAGCCTTGAGAGCGGGGCGCAAGCGGTCTGGGGTAGCAAACTCGGCGGAAGTTGCGGTGACCGGATAGAGATTCAAGTCATAGCAGGTGCGAAATTTGCAGGGCACCCCCTGAACGGGCTTTGAGTAAAGGATAGAGCCGGCGGGGACAAGGAGGCCCTTATCCAGTTTGCCTTTTTCCGGATCGAGTTCGAATTCAACGACCGACATGGAGGGCAGCGGTTGAATGAAGTGCGGATAGACGATGCCGAGGATGGCCTCGGTGAGTTCGGGAAATTCGTCGTCGATCTTGAGGTGGACCCTGGCTGCCAGATAGGCAAAGCCTTCGAGAAGGCGCTCGACGTGAGGGTCTTCGCATTTGTCGGGCTCAAGGACGAGACGCGAGGCTACCTTGGGATAGCGCTCGGCGAAGTTGGCGGCCATCTGCCGGATGTAAGTGAGCTCGCGTTCGTAATAGAGAAGAAGGTCGTCGCGCATAGCGGGCTAATCCATCCCGTCCGACTTGATGCGATAGTTTTGATTTACTGCATCGAGAGTAGTATCGAATGAAATATGCACGGGTGCCGGGTCCATCAAGAGCATCCCCTCGATGCGGAAGTCCATGCGCTGAATCGATTTCTTCGATTCGTCTTTGATGGGTATGATCCGGACATCGGTAAGCCGGGGCTCGAAAATCTGTACGGTCTTCTCGATGGAACTCAGGAGCTTTGCCTGTTCGGCCCGATCGGCGAGGCGGATCGATGAAATGTCGGGAAGTCCGTAGACGTAGACGGAGCGATTCAATTCGGCCAGATCGGGATCGGGAGGAACGGCGATGCGGCGGGAATTGAGAAGCCACTCCAAATCTCTGCGCACCGCGATACGCAGACGGCGGACAGATTCGGCGCGGGTCAAGGGAGCTTCCACGCTGTTTTTCGGATCGGTATCCACCAGGCGGTCGAGTACCGATAGAGTTACGAGAACATCGAGTTGAAATGCCACTTAGCGCATCACCTCGTTTTAGGATCTCAGGGAGAGAGCACGAACGGGGTCGAGACGGCAAATTTGTTGAAAGATTCGCGTTCGTTCGGTAGAGTTTTCGACTGTCTCTTCGTGATAGAGGTAAAGATCGACGAGTGCCTGTACGACGATGCTGCGTTCCTCCCATTCGGGAACACGGAACTCGGTCATCTTGGCCTTGATGTCTTCGAGAAAAGGCTGGGCAATATCCTTTGCATTGGCCTGTACACAAAGCTCGGCAACCTGCATCTGCCTGAGGAACTTGCCACGGGCCGAAGGTTGGGTCTCAATCTCGTTGCGCATGATCTCGAGCGCTTTTGGCTTGTCGCCGCGGCGGAGTGCTTCGACGGCGACGCGGAAAGGGTCGGAGAATTTCTTGCGCCAGGGGAGGGCACTTGCTTTCGAGGGATTGAAGGGAATCGAGGAAGCGGCATCGGCTTCTTCCGTTTCCGCTACGGCGGGAGGATCGTCGATGAGTTCGTCGAGCCAGGCCTGGGTCTGGGGGTTGCAGGCTGGAGTGTCGTCCATCAGGATCGCATTGCGGATCTCCGGCACATCGCGAAGCAGGGTGCGGATCTCGCCGCGGATGGCGGTTGCGACGCCGTTGTATTCGTCGCCGAGGCCAATGCAGGCCTCCGCCGTCATGCGGTGCAGGTCGAGCCAGCCCCGGCTGGCCGGCAAGGCGAGCGACGCCTCCGTCAGTTCGAGAAGCTCTTTCCATTTCTGGTCGAGAGCATAAACGCGAAGCTGACGTCGAATTTCGGTGGGCGGTGCTTCGAGTAGGCGGATTTCGCCCTTGGTGGCGGCGGCGCGGAGTTCGCCGAAACGAAGGCCGCGAAGCATGAGGAATGCACCAGGGTTGGTTGGATCGAGTTGGCGCAACTGGGCTGCGGCGTGGACGATCCCTTCGATTAATGCCTTGCGGCTGGTAGGTTCAGCGCCTGTGAATGCACTGATATTGAAGCCGGGGCCGGTAGGCGCAGGTGCGCCCGGCTCGCCTGTTGCCTCGCCGTCGACGGCTTCCGGTTTTTCCTCTTCAATCGGATCGGGCTCGACTTCGCGCTTCTTGTCGAGCAGTGTCTTGTTAACCTGTTTGATCTCTTCAATGGCCTGGACGAAGCGGGTGAACGAAGGCGCGTAGTCGCCGGACTTTTCGACACAGACGGCCGAAAGCGCTTTGGTGGTCAGGAGGACCTGGACGAGGGTGACTTCGAAGTTTACGTAAAAAAGTTTTGGGGTTTGAGTAAAGGATTCGTCGAAGATTTCAGGTGCGAGTTTGCCTTCGTCGAGTTTGATTTTGCGAGCTGTTTTTGCGGCGTCGCTGGTAGCTTGCTCGTCATAGCCGACCTCGCGGGATTCCTTATAACTCAGATAGGAATGACCGTCTTTGGTCAAGCTGAGCTTGCGGGAAAGCTGGATTACCTGATTGGACAACCAGTCCAGCGCGGTGGCCCGGAATTCGGCGTCGCCGTCTTCCAGTTCCGGGTAAAGATGATCCCAGAAGCCGCCGACCAAGCCGTGAATCAAGGTGAGGCCTTCGATCAAACCGGAGCATCCCCGCTGGCGGATTGCGGCTTCACTTAACCAGGCGGCAAGTTGAAGGTCCTTCGAGCGCGTGGCGATCGCTTCTTCGCAAAGCTTGCTGACCATGACCCAGTCCGCGACTTTCCGCTCCCGCTTCCAGTCGCCCTGGTCGAGGTCTTCCTCTTCGCGGCGGGCCTCCTTGATCTTGTCGTAGACGGGATCGTAGCGCAGGTCCGCGCCGCCGGGATTGTCTCCCGGCACTGGGGTGAGGATATCTTCGCGAAAGGGCATGCTTTAGGAGTTTAGGCTAATCGAGGTTGAATTGTCGTCTTCGTTTTTATGGGAGGAAGATTCGCCTTCGGGAATATCAAATTCAATGCTGCGAATTTCGAGGAAAGGAACTTCCTCGCCGTCCACCAGGAGGATCTTCTGACCGAGTGGGTAACTTTCGCCTTCGTCTTCGGCCCACAGCGTCTGGCGGCCGAGCCAAACCGATTCATCCGGGTAGGTGAACGAGAATGGATAAATTGCCGGCAGCAGCACTTCGCCCATGTCCTGGCCTTTGAACTTGGGCCCGGTCTTGATGAACGCCGGAGTCCAGAGAGTGTCCCGCAGCTTTTGTGGCGGCTGGATATTGATGGATGCGATGTGTTCGAACTGCACCCACATATAGGCACCCGCGCCAAACACTTCGAGACGCGCACCAAGTTCGTTATCGGCGTCGCGGATTTCGCTAAAAGGTTTGCCGTTGAGTTTGCCTGAAACTTTAGAGGACGCAGTGGATTTCGGAAAGCTCTTGGCCTTGTACATTTCGTGCCGCTGGCGTTCTGCGTGGATGGCGGAGAAATAGAGAATCGCCCCCAATTTGGCCTGCTCATTAGTGTCGGCGAGAAGATTGAGATGCTTCTCGGCACGGTCCAGCTCACCGGCAAAGCAGAGGGCTTCAAACATCGATGTGCGCGCGGCGACATCGGTGGGATGATTACGCAGATGTCCGGCAAGCGCTTCGAGCGCTTGCCGGATCTGACCTGCTTCAATAAGTTGGGAGGCAGGAAGTGCCATGTTAGAGAGGCTTGTTTTCCTTGATGCTGTACTTCATTGCGATGAAGCCTGCAAGACCCTTCTTGTCGGGCTTCTCGGGATTGTAACCGAACTCGATTTCTTCGTAAGCGATCGAAACCGACTCGGTCGGATTCTCGCCGCCGCTGGAAATCTGAAGCGAAGAAATGTACACACCCTTGAGAATGATGTGGAAGTATTCTTCGTTTGCGGTTCCGATCTGCTTCATGAAGCCGAGGGTGGCTTCGGTAAACGCTTCGCAAACAAGGCAATGTTTGAGAAGTGTGTGGGACGTCGGATCGACGTTCTTCATGATGGACATCTCGGAAAAGTCCGGACGTCCGGCGCGGCTCTCGCCGGAGGCCTTGGCGGAGGCGGCGGCGTTATGAGCGCCCCAGCTAAAGCTCATGATCTCGATAGCGTCTTTTTTGACGGTTGATGTGCCGACCACGCCTTTGATGAGTAAATAACAATTTGTCATTGTGTGAATGTTGCTCCTTCTGATTATGTAAGCGTTTAGACCCAACGATATGGGTCATGCAAACAGGAAAATTATTTTGCGGCCGTCGGCAATTCGGCGACGAGACGCAAGGACACTGTCAGTTCGTCCAACTGGAAGTGAGGACGCAGGAAAGCGACGGCCCTGTATGCGCCAGGCTTACCAGGGACATCAACCACTTCGATCTTCGCTTCACGCAGCGGACATTTGGCTTTCATCGCCGGGCTGGCGTTATCGTCGGGAGTGACATACTGCGTGATCCAGCGATTGAGAAAGCGCTCCGCATCCGTGCGGGACATGAAGCTGCCGATCTTGTCGCGCATCATCGACTTGAGGTAATGAGCATAGCGGCTCACGGCCATGATGTAAGGAAGCTGGGTGGACAGACGGGCGTTGGCATTGGCCTTGTCGTCGTCGTAGATCTTGGGCTTCTGGCCGCTTTGTACGCTGAAGAAGGCAGCGTAATCGGTGCCCTTGCAGTGACAGAGGGGAATGAAGCCGAGGTCGGCGAGTTCCTTTTCGCGGCGATCCGTAATGGGGACCTCAGTGGGGCACTTCATCACCGTATCGCCGGAATCGGTCTGAAAATTGTGAACGGGCAGGCCTTCCACAAGGCCGCCGCCTTCGACGCCACGGATCGAAACGCACATACCGAACTTCATGAAGCTGTCGGCCAGGCGCGTTCCCATCGAGAAGGCTGCGTTGGACCAGACATACTTTGAGTGATCGGCTCCATCGACCGACTCTTCGTAATTGAAGTCTTCAATCGGCTTGGTCTCGCGGCCATAAGGAAGGCGGCCGAGAGTACGCGGAAGGCAAAGGCCGATGTACCGGGAGTCTTCACTCTGGCGGAAGCTTTTCCATTTCGCGTAATCGGTGGAATCAAAAACTTTGGCGAGGTCGCGGGGAGCGTCGATTTGAGTCCAGCTCTCGAGGTTTACGAGGCTGGGAGCGGCGGCGGCGAAGAAGGGTGCATGGGCGGCGGCGGCTACCTGAGAAATCTTCTCGAGCAGTTCCACATCTTCCGGATGCTTGCCAAATTCGAAGTCGCCGATCAATGCGCCATAAGGTGCACCGCCGAAGACGCCGTATTCTTCTTCGTAGATTTTCTTGAAGAGTGCGCTCTGGTCGAACTCGGGAGCGCGCTGCATGTCGCGCAGCAAGTCCTTTTTGTTGACGTTCAGGACGCGAATCTTGAGGTTGGCACTGGTGTTCGAATTGAAGACCATGTGACGGAGTCCGCGCCAGGAGCCTTCGAGCTTCTGGAAATCGGCGTGATGGAGAATTTCGTTGAGCTGAATCGACAACAGGTGATCGATTTGCGCGATGCGCTGATTGATCATCGTTTCGACGTCGCGAGCCACATTCATATGGCCTTCGAGGAATTGACCGACAAATTCCTTGACGAGGTTCTTGCCGCGTTCGCGAGCCGGAGTGTCGGTACCGAAACGGCCTTGCTCGACAATGCTGTCGAGTAGATTCAGTTCTTCCGTCTGTGCGGCTGCTGCCTGATTTACTTCTTTTTGTTGAGCCATGTTCGTTATTTACACCTTGTCCTTGCCAAGTTCGGCCTTGATCTTGTCGAGGTTTTCGGTGCTTGAGACGGCATTCAACAACGATTCCTCAAGCTTGTCGTTACCTTGGAGGCTGCCGCGCAGATCCGAGAGGCGGGTGCGCAAATCGAGGAGTTCCTTAAGTGGCGCAACCTGCTTGGCAATGTTGCCAGGCTCGAAATCTTCCATGCTCTTGAAGCTCAAATCGACGCGCAACTGGCCGGCGTTTGAATCTTCGCTGAGCTTGTTTTCGACCGTGAGGGACAAGTGAGGCTTCATGGCCTCGAGAACCTTGTCGAAGTTGTCGGGGTCAATTTCGACAAACTTCCGTTCCTTCAGTTTAGGGAGCGGATCGGTGGGGTGACCGGTAAAGTCCCCCAATACGCCCATCACGAAGGGAAGTTCTTTCAATTCGATTGCGTCGCCAACCTGCACATCGTAAGTGATCTGCACGCGTGGCGGGCGCACTTTATCCAATTTATGCTGGGTACTATCTCGTCCCATAGGTTATCCTCCTTGAAGATTCATCGTTGGTCCAAAGTCAGTCTTTTCGCGAAGAGCCGACTTGGATACTGTAGTAGAAAACGCTTCCCTTGTGAATGGGGTAAAGCGATGATATCGCGATCTACTGAAAATTTTGTAGGTTTAATAGGGAAAGTGGAAATCCGATGAAGCAACTGCAACCCGTGATCTGGTCGAAGGGCACCTTCCTGCAGCCCCAGCATCTGCAAACGCAAGACCGCTATCTCGAAAGTCTGCTGCATTTCCGGCAAGAAGCGCTCCGTTTTGCGCCCTACGGCTTTCAAAAGCTGGTTTTCAGCAAGCAGGCTTTGGCCGCCGGTCAACTGTCGATCGAACAAGCCAGCGGCTTGCTGGCCGATGGTCTCGCCTTTCATATGCCGGGCAGCGATGTCGCTCCCGAGGGCAAAGCGCTGGCAACCTGGTTTGAGCCTGTGCAGGGAGTTGTGCCAGCTTCGCTCGATCTTTACCTTTGCGTGCCAAGCTATCGCCATGGTGGGGCTAACCTGGGCCGTCCGCAGGTCCAGAAGGATGGCCGCTATCTGGTGGAGACGCTGCTGGTCAACGATGAGAATAGCGGGCTTGCCCAGAAGCCGGTTCAGGTGGCCCGGAAGAACTTTCGCATTCTGACGGAATACGAGTTGGGTGAAGGAATGACCAGCATCAAGCTGGCAAGGGTTCGCAAAGATGAAGCCGGTCAATTTCAATTGGATCAAACTTTCGTCCCCCCTCTCTTAGACATAGCGTCAAATGAACACATAATGGGTCTCGCCAGACGCACAGTTGAGCTATTAGCCGCAAAAGGTGCGAATTTGTCCGGCATGCGGCGGCAAAAGAATCTGAGTCTGGCCGATTTCACGTCCGGGGACATCGCGAACTTCTGGCTTCTTTATACAATCAATTCGAGTTTGCCGGTGATACGCCATGCGTTTGAATCGCGGCATGGACACCCGGAAGATCTCTATGCGGAATTGACGTCCCTGGCCGGGGCGCTGACGACTTTCTCAAATGAGATTGAGCCTGCGGACCTGCCGATTTATCAGCATGACGATCTGGGCCCTTGTTACCGCAACTTATGCGAGAAGATTTATTTGCTGCTGGAATCGACGGTTCCGACCAACTTTGTTTCGATACCGCTCAAGCTGATGCAGCAGAGCATTTATGCGGCTTCGCTCGACGACGAAAAGCTGCTGCGCAATACGCGCTTTTATCTCGCGGTGAGTGCGGATGTGGGAGAGGGCGAGCTCATCCAGCGGACCCCCCTGCTGGGCAAGCTTTGTTCCGCAACACACATTGAACATCTGGTACGCAATGCTTTGCCGGGCGTCCCGTTGACGCACTTGCCGGTGCCGCCGAATTCGATTCCCGTGAAGTTAAATTTTCAGTATTTCGCTTTGAGCCAGACTGGGGGAGCCTGGGAAGCGGTGGCGCGCAGCCGCAACATTGCCTTCTACGCGCCGAGTGAATTGGCGCTGGTCAAGGCTGAAGTGATTGTCGTCTTTCCAGGGTGATGCGCGGTCTTTACTTCATCTTCGCCGCTTCGCTTCTGGGTGCCGCGAACCCAGGCGAGACGCTGCTTTACGAGCAGACGCGAGAAGGAGTGGACCGGCTGCTCACCGATTGTGCCGCCAGGGGAGTGAAGAAGCTTGAAGTCGTAATTCTGCCGGCGGGAGCGCCGCGTCCCAATGCTTATGGCGATTATGCGATGGGTTATGGCGGCCAGGTGCATACGGACATCGCATTGCCAAATCCCAAGTTTTTTCAGCATTTGGACTGGGTGATGAAGCGGGCTGCGTCGAAGCAGATCGAAGTGGCCGTGCTGCCCGTGGACCAGGGATCGGTCTTGCTGGGGAGTAATTCGACGGAGAAGTTTTACGACTGGGGGCGCTACCTGGGAAGACGCTACATGAAGGCGCGAAACCTGGTCTGGCTGAAGCAGGCGAAGGAGAGTTCCGGATCCCTGTTGGCGATGGAAGAGGGGATAATGCTATTCGATTCCAAACACCGTTTTGAATTGTACGCGAGCTCTATTTAGCGATTGAGGCCGCCAGTTTGATGGCGGAATTCGTTTCCGATCTGGCCATGGTGGCGGGCGTAGTGCGGGTGTCGTCTCCAAATCGAGGGAAGACATGATTGAGAATTCAATGAGCTAACGGCACTTGGGCCGTGGTTTGCGTGGGTTCGTTTGTTTCGAGCTTCAAATAGCCGACCCTGATCGAGCCGTCACTGAAGCCCAAAGGGAAGCGTATCAAGCGCGATACGGAAGTTGAGGCAACAGAAGAGACTGAATTTGATCCAACTCCCTTCCAGATACGTGGCACATTCGGGCGCATGTCCGCCGTAAGTCGTGGGGACCCGGTGACGGTGAACTTCGAAGCCACTTTGGATGGGCCCTCGAACGGGACTTGGACAAAAGCCGAAGGCGACGCTTCGCATAGCGTTCCTCGCGATTGACGTTTTGGGTGCATAAGTCAGAAGGAGGTCCCTGTGACCACACGTGCTCCGATATCGCGCAGGCAAGGCAACCCATTTGAATCTAATGCCCAAAGTTCAGCCAAACATCGCAGGGTGCTCCGGCGTGCGGATGACCACATTGAAGGCCGGAAGTGGATGTAGGTGGCATTGGCGGACTATGGTCATTCCCCTAAGTCACTGAAAAAAATAGGGGAGAGTCTATGAGTAGTCCGTAGGCCGGGACACCGGGTTAGGTCGCAAAGGAGATACAGTCGTAGGAGAGGTCCAATGCCACAGCAAAGCACGAAAACCCGGATGATCCACGCTCGTATCGATCCGAAGCTCAAGGAGTCCGCGGAGCGTGTGTTCTCGGAAATCGGCATCTCGACAACCGAGGCGATTCGGCATTTTCTCAAACAGGTGGAACTCTACAACGGATTGCCATTCCCCGTCTCGATTCCCAACGCGGAGACGACCGCCGCCATGACGGAGGCAAACAATCCGGCGGGCTTGAAGCGGAATCGTTCTTTCCGTACACTGCGCGACAAGGCCTTGAGAAGGACCTGAAACGGGTTGGGAAGCAAGGCCCGGCTGCAAGCCCCACCCATTGCGCGGGAACTGGACAGGGCATTGGGATTGCCACGTTGAGCCTGATTGGCTTTTGCTCTAGCGGGTGACGGAAACCGCGTTGATTCTGGTTCGAACCGGGAGTCACTCGGAGCTTTTCGAGTAGTGGAGCCCACGGTTCACGCAGTAGCCTCCCATCGCTTAGAGTCTTGACATTCGACCAGGTACTGCATCCCTGGACAGCCGTCCGAAATCCCTGTTAGATTTCGATCCCGATTGCTTGGCAATGTGCTTGGAAGCCACCCTGCAACCCCTCAACGACATACAACCCAACCCCCAAAAAACCTCGTAATTCCCGCCCTTTTGCTACCCTTAACCCATGCCCTCCACCTGGCTCCATTCCGTCTGCGCGCTCGATTGTCCAGACGCCTGCTCGCTCCTCGTCCAGGTCGAAACCGAGACCGGCCACGCCACCCGCCTCAAGGGCAATCCGGACCACCCCATCACCCAGGGCTTCCTCTGCGGAAAAGT
>JBKJSR010000670.1:0-2608 GCA_046594355.1 Bryobacter sp. | reverse complement strand
CAGCAACCACATGCGGTATTGCAGCCAAGGTTTTCGTGCGGCCATGCAGCTATCTCCTAACGGGCAAGAGCATTTCGAGTTCCATTCCGTGCGGCGCCGCGCCCGATTCGTGGTGATTGAATTGCATGTTCCGATTCATAATGCCTATATCCATGGAACGCCGTGAAACCCTGCTCGACTTGTTCGCCAGTTTCCAGGATCGAACGGGGCCTTTTCTGGTCACCGACGACGGTCTCCGCATCCGGCGTTTCACATACCAGGAGACGGCGCTGGCAGCCCAGTCGTTCGCCCAGCGGCTGACCGGCGCCGGTGTCGGCAAGGGCGACAAAGTGCTGCTGTGGGGCGAAAACCGCGCCGAATGGGTGGTAGCGCTCTGGGGAACGCTTTTGGCGGGCGCGGTGCTGGTACCGGTGGATTACCGGGCTTCCTACGAATTGGTCGAACGGATTCAAGCGCAGGTGCGGGCGAAAGCGATCCTGATCGGCGACCGGGTTGTCTGGCCGGAACACGCCGAAGCCTCCCCTTGGCGATTGGCCGGGTTGGACTTGCGCGGGGCGCGCGCCCCCTTGCCAATCGCCACTGGTGATGCCGCCGCTGTCGAGGCCGTCAAAGACGATCTCGCCGAAATCATTTTCACGTCCGGCACGACGGGAGACCCCAAAGGGGTCCTGCTCACACACCGCAACATCCTGGCGAACCTGGTGCCTGTCGAGCGGGAAATCCTGAAGTACCGCAAATGGGGCCGCCCGTTCTTTCCGCTTCGCTTTTTGAACCTCCTGCCGCTAAGCCATATGTTTGGCCAGGCGATGTCCATCTTCATTCCGCCGATGCTGCCGGGAGTGACGGTCTTTATGGAGAGCCAGAACCCAGCCGAAATTGCGCGGCAACTCCGCCGGGAGCGCATCTCGGTGATCGTCGCCGTTCCGCAAATGCTGGAGATCCTGAAGACCTACGTACTGTCGCTATATCCCGAACTCGCCACAATCCCGGCGAAGGAGGGCCCGTGGTGGCGGCGATGGTGGCGTTATCGCCAGGTTCACCGGCACTTCGGGTGGAAGTTTTGGGCATTTGTGGTGGGTGCCGCCCCGCTCCCGGTGGAGCTTGAGGATTTCTGGAGCAGACTCGGGTTCCTCGTCATACAAGGGTATGGGCTGACGGAAACCGCGCCCATCGTCACGCTGAATCACCCGTTCCACACCAGGCGGGGAACCGTAGGCAAGCCCATTTCCGGCGTGGAACTCAAGTTGGCGCCCGACGGGGAGATTCTGGTTCGCGGCGACAATGTCACGCAAGGTTACTTCGGCAGGCAGGCTCAGGCCGAGTTTGAAAACGGTTGGATGCATACCGGCGACATCGGAGAGATGGACCCGGAAGGGCGGCTTATCATTCGCGGGCGCAAGAAAGACGTGATCGTAACTTCGTCCGGAATGAAGGTGTTTCCGGAAGATGTTGAGCAGGTGCTGAAGCGCATCCCCGGCGTTCGGGACGCGGCCGTCGTCGGCCCCGATCAAGTTCACGCCGTGCTGGTGCTGGTGCCGGATACCGATGCCGGGCAGGTCGTCCGCCAGGCGAATCAAGGGCTCGAAGAGCACCAGTACATTCGAAACGTGAGCGTATGGCCGGACGGCGAGTTGCCGCACGCGGAGGGCACGGGCAAGCTGAAGCGGCGGCTGGTGGCGGAATGGGTACACTCCGGAGGGACGAAAAGCCCCGTGCGGGCCGCCCATCCGCTTGAGGCTCTCCTGGCGCAATATGCTGCCGGGCAGACCGTCCAATCGGACACCAAACTGGATGACCTTGCGCTATCGTCTTTGGATCGCGTCGACCTGATGGTCAGTCTGGGAATCAGCGAGTCCCGTTTCCAGCAGGCGCGAACGGTTGCCGACCTTGAAGACGTGATGAAACCCATGCAGAACGCCCTGCCGGTTGCCGATTACGACGAAATCCCGGAATGGCCGCGCAGCGCATGGGCCCGTGCGATCCGGGACGCGAGTCTGGCAACGTGGATCCTTCCTCTGGGACGATTATTTATCCGGATGCGGGTTACCGGCCTGGAACATCTGAAGGAACTGCCGCCAGCGGTGATCTTCGCGTCCAATCACCAGAGTCACCTGGATGGGTCTTCCATCCTTTTCGCCCTGCCCTTCCGCTGGCGCCGGCGCGTTGCGATCGCGGCTTCCAAGGAGTTCTTCGCCCCGCATTTCCATCCGGAGAAGTACGGGTTGGGACGCCGTCTCAGCAGCGGCCTTGGTTACTACCTTGCCTCCCTGTTCTTCCACGTCTTTCCACTGCCTCAACGCGAGGCGGGCGCCATGGGGGCGTTGCAACATGCGGGCCGGCTGCTGAGTGACGGCTGGTGTGTGCTCATCTTTCCGGAGGGTGATCGAACCGGCGCGGGCGAGATTCTACCCTTCCAGCCTGGGGTGGGAATGATGGCCTCCCGCCTGGGTGTTCCGGTGGTGCCTGTGCGCTTGGAGGGACTTGATAAGATCCTGCATAAGAGTTGGAAAATGGCTCGTCCCGGTCGTGCGTCCATCCGGTTTGGGAGCCCCTTACATTTGGAAGGCGACGACTACGCGGAGCTCGCCCGCCGGGTGGAACGGGCTGT
>JBKJSR010000621.1:0-5940 GCA_046594355.1 Bryobacter sp. | reverse complement strand
CGGGCGATTCGCGTCACAAGCAAACAGGAGTTGATTGATCGTATTCAACTTTACTTCGCCGAACTCAACGCGGACCCAGTTATCTTCCGCTGGAAATATATGGGTTGGCAGCCATTCTGTCTGGACCACAGCGGACGCAGCCTGAAGCAGCCGTTCCTGATGCCCAATCATCTGGATCCGGATTCTCCTGACGAGGCATTCGCCCAAATGGGAACGACTCGCGGGGAATATGCAGGACGTCGGTCGGCGCGCCCGACTGAGGCTCAGGAGAAATTGTACGGGACACTATTGAGGGTGGCAGCTATCTCGTTCAGATCCAGACGCCAGGGGTATCACACAACAGCTTTGCCGACATTCGTCTACTCGGTCGCCCCGACGGTGCTGGGATTCATGCGTGGCCAGCAGACATACGCGCCGTGACACCGAATGGGCTGATACTCGAGACCAATCGTTGCTGGACCCGTGCGTTTTTCGACAAGACTGTTCGCAGCATTCCGGGACCGCTTGAGGAACGAATGCGCATCCGCTCCAGCGAGGTCCTTCACTATGCCCCAATCCAGAGTTGAGATGCGAATTTCTGCTCCTCGCTCGTTTTCAAATCGGCAATCCGGCAAGCTTCATCAAGTGGCGTTGCAATCCAGACTTGAGTTTGTTCGAACCATGTATCGGGATGGAAAGGCGAACATTGACTGCGGGCTTTGAGCAAATGTGGTGACTGCCATTTACCCGTAGCAGGGACCAGCCGCTTGATTCGACAAGTTTGGCAAGCTCCCTTCCCGAAAGCGGTGTCACAGGGCGAGTTCGATTACCTGATCGTCCATCTGGAGCAAAGTTTGCTCAACTTCGACGGAAAGGCACCCTTCGATCGCCTCGCGAACGTTAACTTCGATCTCCTCCATGGTGTCGCCTTGGGTGGCGCAGCCCGGTATCGAAGGGACCTCGGCCCAGAATCCTCCCTCCTCAGCTTTGTGGACAATCACACGGATTCTCATAAACTCATTTTTAGTCTAATCCAGATCACATCGCTCGGCCTAGACGCGCTCTCCGCGATAAAGAACGATATGACGCGCAGCTTAGGGAAGATTGGTACGCAATGCCTGCCCGTACCAATCGACCTTGCGCAAACGTCCGGTTTTGCAACAACCAGTTCGAGAGACGCAACTGCGGCGTCTCTCGATAGCCTGGCCGGCTTCGAGATAGTCCACTCACGCCTGAAAAGGGGCACGGGTGCCGCAGAAAACTGGAGTGCCTCCGAGGATGTCCCGATCTTTGACGATGATGCCGATTGGCTGCATGGTGGCTGTCCTTGCGTTGTCGCTCGTGGAAATGCTCTAGTCTATCGCGATGCGGCATTGGGGCGGAATACCGTTGCTTCCTACTCAGAGGGTAGTATCCATAACTTCAATTGGCTAGGCGGCGGATATACCTTTGGAATTGCGGTCAGCGAGAAGGGGAGATCTGGTGGGGTGGCAAGCGGTGCATCCATCAGGTTTCTTTCGCGGCTCATTTCAACGGCGAGCTTGAGGTAGCGGCGAAGGAGCAGGATGGGAGGAAACATGTTGCGCCGCGCGAGCCATTCGAGGGCGTCGGCGGCGCATTTTGAACTGTTGCAGGAACGGCAGGCCCAGACCAAGTTGTCGCCAGAGTTGGCTCCGCCACGCTTTGTGGGAATGAGATGGTCCACCGATAAGTGGTCGCGGCTTGCGCAGTAGCAGCAAGCCTGAGGTAACAGCATTTTCAAGCGTTCGTCGTCAGCAAGCGGGCCGATCTTCATCGTTTGCAGGTTCAGGCCTTTATAAAGACGTGAACGGATCATGAACTGAATGCGCCCGTAGTTGTCGGCCTTCGCTTCGATGGCGGAGTGGGCCATCGCGAGGTTTGCGTAGGACCAATGCAGCAATTCGCCAACGGTTGTGATTTCCACGCCTCAGAGTAGCGTGTTGGGGACTTTGGGCGAACTGTGAATCAGGGTTGGAGGCGGAGTTGGTTGAGGAGGCGGCGGGCGGCGGGCTGGTCGGGCTCGTATATCAGGGCCTGCTGCACTTCGATGGCGGCGGCGGCTTTGTTGCCTTGACGGAAGAGGGCCTGGGCAAGATTCATGCGGGCGCCGGTTTGGGCGGGGTTTGTTGTCAGTGCCCGACGCCAAAGGACGATCGCTTCGGCCGCTTGACCCGCCTTAATCTTAATAACCGCCAGGTTGTTGGCGGCAGTGGCGTTGTTGGGATCGAGCTTGAGAATCGCTTCGTATAGGGGCTGGGTCAGATCTTCCCTGCCCTGCCGATCATGGAGCTGGGCTAACTGGGATAGCGCTGCCGTGTCGCGGGGGTTGTCCTTGGCAGCGGATTCGAGGAGGGGTTGCGCCTGGTCGAGTTTTCCTACAATCGAGTAGGCCAAGCCAAGGTCGCGCCCGACGGTGGTGTTGGGCCAGAAGGGGACTAGCGTGGTGGATGTGGCGGGGCTTGTGGTGTTTGGCTTGCGGGGAATGGAATGGTCTGTGTAAGAGGAATGATCGACTCCGCGTCCAGCGGCTTTGGGCATGTGGCAAGAGATGCAAACGCCTTGGGGAGCTTTGGGGCAGGGCTTTTGGGCGTGGCAGCTCCGGCATTTTTCGTTGAAGAAGGCGGAGGCTTTTTGTGGTTCGGGTTCGGAGTGGGGGTCGTGGCAAGTGGTGCAGGAGAGGTCGTCGCCGGAACTGATTTTGCAACGGCTGGCGGCGAGTTTTTCGAAGTGGCTGGTGACGCCGATCGTGCTTGATTCGGGTTGGTCCCATACGAAGAGCGCAGAGAAATCAGAGAGCTTTTTGCCGGGTTGATAGACGGCATTGTCCGTGCGGAATTTTGCGACCCGGGCGACGCCGGTGAGGTGGCACTGGGCACAGATGCTGTCGCGCTCGTGGGGCGGAAGTTTTTTTGGATTGACCATGGAGGACTTGCCCAGGGTGGCCAGATGTTGCCTGGCATCACCGTGGCAGCGGGTGCAGGAGATTCCCGGATCCATCGTCAGAGTTGTGGCGTTGAAGTTGGAGGCGTGGCAGTTGAGACAGGAGGGTTCGACTTCACGGGTGAGGTCGAGGGAGTTGCGGCGCTCGAAGCCGGGGGAGAGTTGCCAGCGGGCGGCGGCGGAATAATAAGAGAGCGGGGATTGGAAGAGGCGGTCGTCCATGCGGAAGAGGTAACTGCGACCGACGCGGCCGGAGCCGAGGAACCATTCGAGCGGACGGGTGCCGGTGATGCCGGGGCCTTTGGAGAACTTGAGGAGGAGGGATTGGGGAGTCTGGAGGATAGAGAAAGTGGTTTGAGTGGTGGCGTCGAGGAATGGCTTGGCGGGTGGGTGATTGCGTGGAACGACTTTAGCGCTGGTTCGCGCCATGGCGGTGTGTGAGTAAGTACGTACGATATCGGGGTGACAACTGGCGCAGAGGGCGTCCTGAGCGTTGAGAGATGCGACCAGGAGAAGGATCAGCATGGTTTAGCGGCTGCGGAGGATTTTAAAGCCGGTGCCGAGTAGGATTTGGACGCCAAGGCGGAGAGGCAAAGGAGGACCATGCCGCCGGTTTTGCCGATTGGGCCGACCAAGGTAGTAGCGGAGCGGAAGCACAGGCAGACAGCTATCGAGACCATCAAGAGACCAATCAGGGTGACTAGCGCGGCGGCATCGAAGACGACGCCATCACTGAAGAGACTTGCACCAAGAATGATGGCGATTGATATCGAGCCTAGCTTGCAGGTGAGTGGAAAAGTGAGCAGGAAGAAGGCGCGGCTGGAGATGAGTTCTTCGGTGGGTTCGGTGGGAGTCGAGAGAGTTGTGTGATCGTCGCAGTTGAGCAAGCGCCTGCCGTAGGCGGCGACGAGGATGCCGCCTCCGACGCTAACGGCGTTGAGGGAGAGGCGGATGAGGGAGCCGAGGAAGGCGGCAGCGACGAGCAGGAAGAGACTGTTGACGGCGATGCGGCGAGCCATCGAGGCGTGGGCTTGATCGAGCCAGTCGGCGGTCATCTGGAGATAGCTGGAGGCGAGGCCGAGCGGGTTGACGATAGGCAACGCGAGGAAGAGCGGATTGAGTAAAGTGGCGGCTTCGGGGAGCATTATTTTTGGGGAGCACACTTTTCAAATCGTGCTTTGACAATTTTACGCCGGCCGGGGGGAATCGGGCGACTGAGTCACTCTTTTGATCAGATGATTAATACTGAAGCGTGGCGACAAAAACAAATGCGATGAGATTGCTCGACCAGTTGGGCATTGTGTATGAAGTGCTTGAATACGAAGTGGACGAGGAGGACTTGAGCGCCGAGAGCGTGGCGCGCAAGATCGGGATGCCGGAGGAGCAGGTGTTCAAGACGCTGGTGGTGCGGGGGGATGCAAATGGGCTGGCGATGGCAGTGATCCCCGCCAACACAGAACTTGATTTGAAGGCGCTGGCGCGGGCTCGCGGCGATCGAAAAATCGACACCGTCGCGCTAAAGGAAGTGTTGCCGCTTACGGGATACATTCGCGGGGGTGTGACGGCGCTGGCGGCGAAGAAGGATTATCCGGTGGTGGTGGATGAGCTGGCACAATTGTTCGATCTGATCACTGTGTCGCCGGGGCAGCGGGGAATGCAGATTGTGTTGAGCCCGCTGGAATATCTGCGGGCGGTGAATGGGGTGTTTGCGCCGATCTCGCGATTCAAATAGGATGGGGGCATGAGAATTCTGATTGTGTTATTGAGTGCGCTTTGCGTGATGGGTGAAGGGTTGCCCAAGGGGTTTAAGCCTTTGTTCAACGGCAAGAACTTGAAGGGCTGGCATATCAGCGAGACGAATCATCACGGGAATACGAAGGCCTGGAAGATCGAGAACGGGATTGTGAGCGTGACGCAGGATACGCCGGGGAACGGGGGCATTCTACTCACCGATAAGCAGTACCGGAATTATGAGCTGACGCTCGAAGTGAAGCCGGACTTTGGGTGTGACGGGGGGGTGTTTTTACGTTCGACCGAGAAGGGCGAGGCGTATCAGGTGATGCTCGATTATCTGGAGGGCGGCGTGATGGGCGGAATCTACGGGGAGAGGTTGCCGGATGCGATGGCGGAGGGGAACGGGAAAGGGATGCGGATGGACCGGGAATGGATGAAGTACTGGAAAAAAGACGACTGGAATCTGATGCGGATCCGGATTGAGGGGGAGGTGCCGCATATTGAGGTCTGGATCAATGGCCAGAAGACGGCGGATTGGACCGATAGCGTGAATCATGCGAAGACTGGGAGCGATCAGGGCATGATTGCGCTGCAGGCGCACCGGACTGACCCGAAGGCCAAGAGCCAGCGGTGGATCCCTGGCGGGTTGCACCGCTACCGGAACGTGGGAATCAGGGAATTGAAGTGAGGCGTTGGCGGGAGTCGTGGCAATCCGGCAGTTCGAGAATTTCGAGAATAGAGCCTCGCTTTCGCGCCGCTGCTTTGAAGATCGCGGCTTCAAGATAAAAGGCGGCGCTCGGTGTAATCTGCTCGTTCGGGCTCAGCCAGTCCAAAGCCTTTTTCAACTGGCCCGCGGCACCTTTGAATTCCCGGCCGGAAACAAGCTCGTGGACCGTCGCACTAGTGAAAGTGAAGACTTCTTGCCGGCGAGCATAGTCGGCGGCGCGGCCGGCAACGATCCGTATCGAAGAGAACTTTAGCCAACTAAAGCGTAATCGCCAGGCCGGTTGGACGTCGTCTTTCCTTCTATTTTCACGGTACCGGAGCTGAGGCTACTTGTCACGAATTTCGAACGGAGGGGTGTGCGACGTAGAAGTGACCGACGATTCGATGTGGGCAAAATGCTGAAATCCGGGCGGTAGCGCCTTGGTAAGGGTCGCAGATCCCGGATGGAGCCTGGCCAAACGAGGAACCGCCTTCACAGGGCTTGCAGCTTTCTGGCGGGTTGCACCGATATTGGAACGTGGGAATCAGGGAATTGAAGTG
>JBKJSR010000225.1:0-4775 GCA_046594355.1 Bryobacter sp. | reverse complement strand
TTCTAACCGGCTGCGATATTAATGATGCCGGATCCTGGGGGTCTTCGGATCGATTTAAGGAAGACTTCCACCTGAGCTATCCGATGAAGCCGGGGGGCACCCTGTCGATTGACAATTTCAATGGGAGCATCGAGATTATGTCCTGGGAGAAGGACGAGGTCGATGTCAATGGCGTGAAGTATGCGGGCAGCCAAGAACTGCTGCGGCAGATCAAGGTTGAGGGCGAACAACAGGGGAATGTATTGCGGCTACGCACGGTAAGGCCCGAGCCGAAGCGTGGCAACTGCGGCGCAAAGTACATTTTGCGAGTGCCGAAGAAGATGCTGTTGAACGGGATCGTGTCGTCGAACGGGTCGATTCGCGTCGAAAATATGGTTGGCGACGCACGCCTGCAAAGTTCGAACGGCAGCATTCGCGTGAGAGGCCTCGAGGGCAAGCTCGATGCCAAGACCTCGAATGCCGGCCTTGAGGCGAGCACGATGCGCGGCGACTTTCTGGGCCATACCTCCAACGGCTCGATCAGGGTCGATGGATTAGAGGGAGCATTTGAGGCGGAGACTTCCAATTCGAGCATTGTGGCTCGCATCGAAAAACTCTCAGCGGGCCGCTCCGTCAAGGCAGGCAGCTCCAACGGCTCCATTGATTTGAGTTTGCCGGATTACACAAATCAATCGATCGATGCGGACACAAGCAACTCATCGATCGTGTTGCGCTTGCCCGCCAGGTCCAACGCGGAATTGCGGGCTTCGTCCTCGAATTCGAGCTTGAGTTCGGATTTTGAAATCACAGCCAACGGCGCAACTTCAAAGAACCGCCTCGAGGGACGTATCGGGTCCGGTGGCGGTACGATCCGCCTGAGCACTTCAAATGGCAGCGTACGCGTGCAAAAGTTATAGAATTCAAAGATGCGGAAACTTTTGCTCTCTCTCGCTGCCTTTACGCTTGTCCTGGCTGGTCAGGAAAAGTCGAACTGGAAAATCCAGTACGAATTGCCCAAGCAAGTGAAGGCAAATTTCGACACCCCGCTCACGGTAAGGATCACCGGTCTCGACGGCAAGCCGGTCGCCGGCGCCGAAGTGGAAACCATTCTCACCATGGTTGAGATGGATCACGGCGAATTCAAAGAATCCGCCAAGCAGGTGAAACCTGGCATCTATGAAGCCAAACAGAAGTTCATCATGGCTGGTGCCTGGCAAATCGAAGTGAAAGCGAAAAAGGGCGCGACCAGTGCCAGCCAAAAATTTCGCTACGAAGTGAAGGAATAACTAAACCCCGAAAGAGGTCCTCCCGAAATGTTGAAGAATCGGCTTATCAGCCGCCGCAGGATTGCGGCGGCTGTTCTGTTTTTCCCGGTGGTCTTGCTCGCTCAGGAACCCCCGCCGCCACAGACTCCCGTTCCGACCCCGGCAAATGGCACCGCTCGCCCAGGCGGAGCGCCTGCCGCAAGGCCCGTTGCAACCGGTCCAAAGAAATTCGAAGACGTCATCACCGCCAGGACGAAGTCCAGGGATGGACTGTTCAAGGTCCACACTGTGGACGAGAAATGGTATTACGAAATCCCCGAAAAGCTTTACGGGCGCGACATGCTGATGTACAACGAGATCGCGCAGGCACCTCCAGGTGTTGGCTTTAGCGGCAGCCCTGGGAACACGCGCATGGTGCGCTGGGAACGGCGGGGCAATCGCATTTTCTTGCGGATCAATCCGGCAACCAAGCGGGCGACTGGCGGCGACGTTGCCACGCAACTTGCTGTCTCGCTCTCAAATTTTCAACCCATCATCAGGACCTTCAATATTGAGGCGGAGGGCAAAGACAAGAGCGCGGTGATTGATGTCACGGCCATGTTTTCGGCCGATATCCCCGAACTTTCCGCAGTGGGTTTACTGGCTAGTTTGCGCTTGCCAACAGTACCGCCGGTAGACCCGACGCGGAGTTTTGTCGATGAAATCAAGGCCTTTCCGGAAAACATTGAAGTACGTTCGACGCTCACCTGGAATTTCGGTTCTCCTCCATTGCCGCCGACGAGTCCAAACGCTCCGCCGGCCGCACGAATCCCCGGCAATTTTCGCAGCCTCAGCGTAATGGTTCACTACAGCATGGTGCTGCTGCCGGAGAAGCCCATGATGGGCCGCAATTTCGACCCTCGAGTGGGTTACTTCGTGCAGCCTTTTGAAGAGTATGCGAACGAAGAAAATCGCGTCGAGCAGAAGGGTTTCATCACCCGGTTTCGCCTTGAGAAAAAAGACCCAACGGCGGCGATCAGCGAGCCGGTCAAACCGATTGTGTTCTACATCGGACGTGAAGTGCCGGATGTGTGGAAGCCATATATCAAGAAAGGCATTGAGGACTGGAATCCTGCGTTTGAACAGGCCGGATTCAAGAACGCGATCATTGCCAAAGATGCGCCCAGCAAACTGGAAGACCCCGATTGGGACGCCGAGGACGTTCGCTATTCCGTAGTCCGCTGGGCCGCCTTGCCCGTGCAGAATGCGATGGGTCCGCATGTACACGACCCGCGCAGCGGCGAAATTATCAGCACGCATTTGATCCTTTGGCATGACGTGCTGAAGCTGAGTCAATCCTGGTATTTTGGCATGTGCTCGGCGCAGAACGATGCGGCGCGCAAGCTACCTCTCGACAAAAAACTGATGGGAGAAATTCTTGGGTACATCTCTTCGCACGAGGTAGGCCACACCATAGGATTGCGCCACAACCAGAAGGCAAGTTCAGCTTACTCGATTGCGCAACTGCGCGATCCGGTATTTACGAAAACTCATGGCAGCGTGGGCTCGATCATGGCTTATGGCCGCTTCAATTACGTCGCCCAACCGGAAGACAACGTACAGATGCTGATGCCGCTGATTGCAGACTACGACAGGTTTGCCGTTGAGTGGGGTTACAAACCGGTCCCTGCCGCCAAAGATCCCGACGGCGAAAAGAAGTCTCTCGATGAGATTGCCGCACGGCAAATGATGCAACCGTTTCTGCGCTTTGGCGGCGAAGACGGCCCATCTATGGTGGACCCAACCGTGAAGACCGAGAACATTGGCGACGACCCGGTTCTGGCCACAACCCTGGGCTTCAAAAACCTGGAGCGCGTTATCAACGGCTGGCTGGTGAAGGCCACGACAAAGCCGGGCGAAGATTTTGGTCTGCTCAAGGAAACCTTTGGCGATGTATGGAATCTCCGCCGGCTTTGGCTGGGTTCAGTCGTTCGCATGGTAGGCGGTGTCGTAGAAAGCCGCACGCTAGCCGGACGAGGCGGCGATCAATTTGCGCGTGTGCCGAAAGCGAAGCAGAGAGAAGCCGTAAAGTTTCTGCAGGATCAGGTATTCATGCCGCCTACCAACATCATCAAGCCGGAATTGCTCAACCAATTCCAGTATTTTGGCGCCGCGGATCTGATCATGAATCAGCAGAAACAAACACTGGAGAACCTGCTTTCCCCAATGCGATTCAAGCTGCTGACGGATGGCGAAGCACTGGATCGGAAGAACGCTTACACCCTGCGGGAATTCCTTGCGGATGTGCAGGGCGGGCTCTTCAGTGAGATCGGCAAGCCTGGGGCGAGCGTCGATGTATATCGCCGTGCGCTCCAACGCAACTATCTTGAGCACATCAAGACACTGCTCAACCGGCCGGCCATAGCGGTTCCGGCTGCCTTCACTGGCGGCGGGGGCAACCCCGAAATGCTGGCAATTACGACTGCCGGATGGCAACAGACCGACTTCCGTGGAACGGCGCGAACAATGCTCGAACAACTGAGTCAGAAGTTGACGGGCGCGATCGCAACGGGCAGGGATGCGGCAACCACCAGCCACCTGAAGGATTGCCGCAAAGAGATCGAAATGATTTTGGACCCCAAGAAAGGGTAAACTGAAAGAGGTTTGGGCGAGTAGCTCAGTTGGGAGAGCACCGCGTTCGCAATGCGGGGGTCGAGGGTTCGAACCCCTTCTCGTCCACCAAATTTTTGATTTTCGAAAAGACCCGGCGCTAAACACGCCGGGCTTTTCGTTACAATCGCAAAAGCAGACAAACGCAGACAAACATGGTTCTATCCGACGTCGACATCCGCAAATCAATCGCCGGGGGCATCATCCGCGTGACCCCCGCTCTCCCCGAAGAACACATCGGAAGTTGCAGTGTCGACTTCCGCCTGGGCAACGAATTCAGTATCTTCGAGCATTCCAAACACGCCTTCATCGATTTGCGAAACAAGGTGGACATCGCAAAGCTGATGCGGCCAATCGTCGTGCCGGACGGGGAAGCGTTTATTTTGCAGCCGCGCGAGTTTGCCCTAGCGATTACGATGGAGCATCTGGAATTGTCGGATGACATTCTGGGCCGTCTGGAAGGGCGCTCCAGCCTGGGACGCATTGGAATCATCGTGCATGGCACGGCGGGTCTCTTCGATCCAGGCTGGAGCGGAAAAGCAACGCTCGAGTTGTCCAATCTAGGCATCATGCCGGTGGCACTCTATCCGGGGATGCGGATCTGCTCGATGACCTTCGAGCAATTGTCCACGCCCTCGTCCATGCCTTACAGGCTCAAGCCCGGCAACAAGTATGCGGGGCAGCAGAGTCCACTCGCCAGCAAGCTCGCCGGGGAGTTGAAGTAGCTTATTTCACGCCGCTCGAACCGAAGCCGCCCGCACCGCGTTCGGTATCGGTGAGTTCGGATTCGTGCCACTCGATGGATTCGTATTTGGCGATCACCATCTGCGCGATACGATCGCCAGGCTGGACGACAAAAGGCACCGCACCTAAGTTGAGCAG
>JBKJSR010000569.1:0-13791 GCA_046594355.1 Bryobacter sp. | reverse complement strand
GTGGAGGCTTCGGGGCACACGCTGCCGCCATTGCCCACTGGCTGCACTCGGTTTTGGGGCCGGGTCTCCGGGCTTCATGCAATTCAGCAGGTAAGCCTTGACTGCGTCTGAGCCTTGCTGCAAAGCTTCCTCCGGAGTCTCTCCATCGGAGCTGCACCCTGGCAGGTCCGGATACTCAATCGCGAATCCGCTGCCCTCCGCTTCGGAGAGCGGACGAATGGTGAAGGGGTAGGAGTGAATGAGGGCCTTGTCAATTTTCATGTTTTTCACCTAAGGTGTTGACTAAGTTTAGGTGCCGGAACATGACGTGGCTAGTCCCGTGCTGATCGTGATCTGTGCCCAAGCTGCGCACGATCACTTTCAAATCCTCAATCCGCCAATAGAATGGATTCTTCCGCATTTTGGCGATGAGTTTCGCCGCGTTTGTTAGGAATAAATCTCACTCAAACGGCGCACGGGCGTTAGTCGGCCTCCCGCCAATGCCCCAGACCTCACCAACCCTCTCGTCCCTGCGTGATAACCTTAAAATTACCTCACCAGTGTCTCTTCAACGCTATAATTCTGCCTTCCTTACCCTCGCCGCTGCGCTCAGTCTCTCATGCTCCCGCCAAGCCGCTCCAAGCTCCGCCAGCGCAAACGCTCCCCAAGCCGTCCGGGCAATTCAGGCCTTCGCCGCCGACGTCCCGCTGGAGATTTCCTCCCTCGGCACAGTCGAAGCCAGCTCCACCATCGAAGTCAAAGCCCGCCTTACCGCCCCCGTCATCAAGGTCCATTTCACCGAAGGCCAGGACGTCCGCCGGGGCCAGCTCCTCTTCGAGCTCGACGCTGAACCCATCCACACACAGATCGCCGAACTCGAGGCAAACATCGCCCGCGATGTCGCCGCAGCCAGACAAGCCGAAGCGAACATCACCCGCGATCTTGCCAATCTGAAGAATCTCGATTCCGTCGCCGCCCGTACTCTAAAGCTCCTCAAAGAGGGCATCTCCTCCCGTGAGCAGGCAGACCAAGCCCAGTCCAATGCCGATGCAGGCAAGGCCGCCGTCGATGCCAACCGCGCCGCCCTCGAAAGCGCCAAGGCCGCCGAACGGGCCGAACGCGCCCGCCTCATGGCATCTCGTCTCCTCCTCGGCTACACCAAGGTCCTTGCCCCCATCTCAGGCCGCGCCGGCGATATCGCGGCCAAAGAAGGCAGCCTCGCCCGTCAGAACGACAACACCCTCGTCACCCTCCTCCAGTCCACCCCGGTCTTAATTGCTTTTTCACTGCCAGAGCAACTCCTGCCGCAAGTCCGCAAATACCAGCTCCAACATCCACTCGCCATCACCGCCACCACAGGCGATCACTCTTCCACCGGCTCGCTCCAGTTCATCGACAATACCGTCGACCCCACCACCGGCGGCATCAAGCTAAAAGCCTCCTTCCCCAATACCGATCGCGCCCTTTGGCCCGGCCAGTTCGTCAATCTCACCGCCCGTCTGAGCCTTGAGCGCGGCCTCGTCCTCGTTTCATCGCAAGCCGTCCAGACCGGCCCCCGCGGCAAGTATGTCTGGATCTTCAACCCCGCCAACTCCACCGTCTCCATTCGCGATATCGGCGTTCTCCGCCTTCACACTCCCGCCGGACAAGCGGAACACGCCGTCGTTTCTCACGGCCTCAAGCCCGGTGAAAGTGTCATCTCCGAAGGCCAAAAACGCCTCACTCCAAACGCCAAAGTTCGTCTGCTCCCGCCCGGCGCTCCATCCTCAAACTGAACCCCATGTCCATCACCGACTTCTTCATCCGCCGCGTCGTCACCACATCGCTGATGATGGCCGCCATCCTCGGCTTCGGTCTCATCAGCTACTTCAGTCTGCCCGTCAGCGACCTCCCGCCCGTCGAATATCCCACCATCCAGGTCTCCGCCATGCTGCCCGGCGCCAACCCCGACATCATGGCTTCTTCCGTCGCCACACCGCTCGAAAAAGCCTTCTCCAACATCGCCGGCGTCGAAAGCATGTCGTCGTCCAACACCAACGGCAGCACCACCATCACACTGCAATTCGACTTCAGCCGCACCATCGATTCCGCCGCTCTCGACGTACAGTCCGCAATTTCCCGCGCTACCGGCGAGCTGCCCCGCAACATGCTCGCCCCGCCGTCCTTCCGCAAGGTCAATCCCGCCTCCCGTCCCGTCGTCTTCCTCGCGCTCACCTCCGAAACCATGACCCTCGCCGCCCTCAACGAGTATGCCGAAAATCTGATCGGACGACGCCTCTCCATGCTCAACGGCGTCGCTCAGATCATGGTCTTTGGCGGCCAGAAATATGCCGTCCGCGTGGAAGTCGATCCCGATAGACTCGCTGCCCGCCAGGTAGGCCTCGAAGAAGTCCGCGCCGCCTTCGCCCAGCAAAACGTCAACCTCCCCGCAGGCTCCATGCACGGCATCACCAAGGCCTACACGGTGCAATCCAACAGCCAGCTCAGCACGGCCGATCAGTTCAAGCCCATGATCGTCGCCTACCGCAACGGCAATCCTGTTCGTCTCGAGGACATTGCTAGAGTGCGTGATAGCGTCAACTTCGAACGCAGCGTCTTTTGGGTCAACGGCAAACTCGGCATGATCGTCGCTGTTCAAAAGCAGCCCGATGCCAACACCGTTGCCGTCGTCGACGAAGTCAAGCGCCAACTCCCCAACATCCGCCAGAACATGCCCGCCGGCATCAATCTCGATGTCGAATTTGACGCCTCCAAAAATATCCGCGAATCGATTGAAGACGTCAAGTTCACTCTCCTCCTCACCATCGGTCTCGTTATTCTCGTCATCTTCGTATTCCTCCGCAACGTCTCGGCCACCGTCATCCCCAGCCTCGCCGTCCCGCTCTCCCTGCTCGGCACCTTCGCCGCCATGAAGCTCCTCGGCTTCACCATCGACTCCCTCTCCATGATGGCCATGACCCTCTCGGTCGGCTTCGTCGTCGACGACGCCATCGTCATGCTAGAGAACATCGTCCGCCACATGGAAATGGGCAAAACCCGTATGCAGGCCGCCTTTGAAGGCGCGCGAGAAGTCGGCTTCACCATCGTCTCGATGACCATCTCGCTGGTCGCCGTCTTCATCCCCGTTCTCTTTCTCGAGGGCATCATTGGCCGCCTCTTGCGCGAGTTTTCGATCACCATCGCCGTCGCCATCCTCATCTCGGGTCTCATCTCTCTCTCCCTCACTCCCATGCTCTGCAGCCGCTTCCTCCGTCACGAGAAGCCCACCGGCCGCCTCTTTCTCCTCACCGAAAACTTCTTCAATGGGATGAACAACCTCTATCGACGCACGCTCATCACCGTCCTCCGCTTCCGTTTTGCCACGCTCATCGCTACCCTCGTCCTCACCGTCGTCACCGGCTGGCTCTTCTATGTCATGCCCAAGAGCTTCGTCCCCACCGTCGATAACGGAATGGTCTTTGGTGGCACAGAAGCCGCCCAGGACACCTCCTTCGAAGAAACCGTCAAACTCCAGGAGCAGGTGCTCCGCATCGTCCAGAAGAACCCCTATGTCAGCCAGTTCGGCACCGGCATCAACATGCAGAACACCGGCTTCCTTTTCATCCACTTCAAGGCCGATCGCAAGCGCCCCCACGTTACCAAAATCGTCGCCCAATTACAGAAAGACTTCGCCCAGATCCCCGGCTTTACCGTCTTCCTCCAGCCCCCTCCGATGCTCACCCTCGGGCAGAACGAATCGCGATATCAATATTCCGTTGCGCTGCAGGACGCGGAAACCAGCACCCTCTACCAGTGGGCACCCAAGCTCGAAGCCAAGCTCCGCACCCTCCCCGCCCTCGCCGATGTATACAGCGACCTGCAGCTCAACAACCCCCGCGTCAACGTCGATATCGACCGCGACCGCGCCTTCTCCCTCGGCGTCACGCCGGAGCAGATCGCCAACACCCTCTACGACGCCTATGGCAATCGCCGCGTCTCCACCATCAGCGCTCCCGCCAACGAATACGACGTCATCATGGAGGTCCTGCCCGCCTTCCGCCGCGATCCCGCCGGCCTGTCCAAACTCTATGTCCGCTCGAACACCGGCAAGCTCATTCCGCTCTCCGCCGTCACCCGCGAGATCCAGGGCGTAGCCCCCCTCAGCGTCAACCACATCGGCCAGTTGCCCGCCGTCAATCTGCAGTTCAACGCCAAGCCCGGCGTCTCTCTCAGCCAGGTCACCGAACAGGTAGATGAAGCCGCCCGCGAGATTGGCCTCCCCGACACCGTCGCCTTTTCTTACCAGGGCACTGCATCGGCCTTCCAGAAATCTGTCGGCGGCCTCGCCATCCTTCTCGGCATCGCCATCCTCGTGATTTACCTCGTCCTCGGTGTCCTCTACGAGAGCTTCATTCATCCCATTACTATCCTCTCGGGCCTCCCCTCCGCCGGCCTCGGCGCCCTCCTCACTCTGCTCCTCTTCAACGAAGACCTGAACCTCTTCTCCTTCGTCGGTATCATCCTGCTCATCGGTATCGTCAAGAAGAATGCCATCATGATGGTGGACTTCGCAATCATGGCCCGCCGCGATGGCATGTCCGCCGAAGACGCTATTTTCGAGGGCTGCATCCAGCGCTTCCGCCCCATCATGATGACCACCATGTGCGCCCTGCTCGGCACTCTCCCGATCGCGATCGGCTTCGGCGCGGGGGCAGAAGCGCGACGGCCTCTCGGCCTGGCCGTCGTCGGCGGCCTGGTCGTCTCGCAACTCCTCACCCTCTACATCACTCCGGTCGTCTACCTATACATCGAAAAGCTGGCTTCCCGTCCCGCCCCCCAGCCGAGTGAGATTCCAGCCACCATCTGATGCCACGTGCCCTGATCCTGCTGCCCGAGGCCCCCTACCCCGTCATCGGCGGCGGCCCGCTCCGCTCAGCCTGCGTGATCGAGGGACTCGCCTCCCAATTCGAACTCACCGCCATCCACTTTCGCCTCTCCGGCGACCCCGACCCCGCCACCCTTTACCCCCAAAACCTCCTCAAGTCCAGCCACACCTTCGAGCTGCCCCAACACGCCAAGTCCCTTTTTCCCCGGCTCATCCGCAACCTCAATCGCGCCCTCCGCGGCGTTCCCCCCCTGGTGGATCGCTTCGCCGGCCAGGAAGCCGCAATCGGGCGTATCCTCCACAACCAGCGCTACGATCTCATCTGGGTGGAACACTTCTGGGCCGCCACCTACGCCCCGCTTCTGAAACAACACACCGGCAAACTCGTCCTGAACCTGCACAACATCGAACACGCCTACTACGATTCCCTCGCCGCCACTTCACCCTTCCACCATCGTCCCCTCTTCCGAAACTTCGCCGGCAACGCGAGGCGATACGAATCCATCCTCCTACCGCACTTCGATCTGCTCGTCACCACCTCCAGCGACGATGCCCGCCGCATCCAACATCCAGACATCCGCGTGCTGCCCAACACCATCCCCTGGCACGACCAGCCAAACGAGCCCCAAACCGAATCTCTCGTTTTCACCGGAAACTTCGCCTATACTCCCAACCAGCAGGCGCTCCAGTGGTTCCTGAAAAACTGCTGGCCCACCATCCTCAAACACAAGCCGAAGCTCCGGCTCCGTCTCGTCGGCAAAGAGATCCAGTACGCCCACTCCAACCACCCCTCCATCGACTATGTCGGCCCAGTCCACGACGCGATCGTGGAAATCGCGAAATCCCGTCTGGCCATTGTCCCCCTACAGTCCGGCTCTGGCACGCGGCTCAAGATCCTCGAAGCCTGGGCGGCGGGCTGTGCGGTGTTGTCCACCCCAATCGGTGCCGAAGGCCTGGACGCAATTCGCGATGAGCACCTTAAAATTGCGGAAGGTGCGGAAGCCTTCACCCAAGCTGTCCTCGATTTGTTGGACAATAAAATAGTTCGTTCGCGTCTCGCCCAAGCTGGCCGGATTCTTTATGAAGACCGCTACACTTGGAAATCCGCCCGCAAAATCCTCTCAGAACTGGATTTGTAACACTTTTGCCGAGAATCACTTCCAAATCAGTGGACTATAATGTGAAGACTTGCATGCGCTTTGCCATTGACGCGCATACCATCGGACGACACCTGACGGGGAATGAAGTCTATGTCCGGAACCTGCTGGAGAATTACGCCAGGCTGGACCGCGACTCTCAATTCTACGCATATGTCTGTTCCGAATACGCCGCTTCCGAAGTGCCCAACCGCTTCGAGAAACGGAGTGTGTCCGCTAATCCATTTGTTCGTCTTGGCTACGACCTGACGCATCGGGTGCTTGCCGACAAACCGCATCTGCTTCACGTTCAATACACCGCTCCCCTCTACTGCCCCTCGCCCTTTGTTGTCAGTGTGCACGACGTCAGCTATATCGAGCGGCCCGAGTACTTTACCGCCGCGAGACGATTTCAGTTGAAGACGACTGTCGCCAATACCGTGCGGCGTGCGGCCAGGGTTCTGACCGTGAGCGAGTTTTCCCGCCAGCGGATCATGGCTGCCTACAACATCGCGCCGGAGCTGATTGAAGTCATCTATAACGCCGTTGCGCCCCACTTTCGACCCGTTCAGCCGACCGTTGCCTTCACTAGCGTTTCGCAGAACTTTGGCGTACAGTGGCCCTACATCCTTTCGGTTGGCGACTTGCAGCCGCGCAAGAATCAGATTGGCCTGATTGAAGCTTTCGAGGAATTGATCCGCCACCATCCGCAGTTGCCGCATCATCTGGTTTTGGTGGGCAAGCCCACCTGGTTTGCAGCGCGAGTTTATGAAGCGGCGAAGAAAAGTGCAGTTTCAGACCGTATCCACTTCACCGACTTTGTGAACGACGAAGACCTCTTGCATCTCTATAACGCGGCGGAGCTTTTTGTCTTCCCGAGCTTCTATGAAGGCTTTGGATTGCCGATTCTCGAAGCGCAGGCTTGCGGCCGCGCCGTTGCCTGCTCGAATACTTCGGCGATGCCGGAAGTCGCCGATTCGGCGGCACTGCTGTTTGATCCGAATTCAAGAACCGAAATCGTCAAGGCGATGCGCGATCTTCTGCTCGACACGGAGCTGCGTCAGCGCATGGAGCGGCTGGGACACAAGAACGCCGGACGCTTCAGTTGGGAACTCGCCGCCCGCCAGACCCTCGATGTTTATTACGATGTCGTTGGCAGACGCAAGTCCAAAGTACACGCGCGGGCTGCGCAAGCCGTCCAATCCACATGAGCTGCCGTGCGATCGCATTCTTCTTTGTTTCCCTTTCGATGAGCGGGGCGACGGAGACGCTCCGTTACAACGTCAACTGGCCAAGTGGGCTCTCGCTTGGGGAAGCGAGCCTGACCACCGACAATATCGACGCATCCGCCGCGACCCGCAAATTTGAATTGAAGCTCGAAGCATCGATTCCGGGCTTCGCCGTTGTGGACGAATTCACCGCTCTCGCCAAAGCGGACTACTGTTCGATCCAGCTCGACAAGAAGCTGAAGCATGGCGCGAAGATTGCCGAAGAACGGATGGAGTTCAAGCCGGAAGAAGGCTTTGTAGAGCGCAAGACGATGAAGGGTGGCTCGACAAAGATACCGCTCAGCGGCTGCGGCCGCGACGCGCTGACACTGGTATATTTTCTGCGATCCGAGTTGAAACAGGGGCGCTTGCCTGGTGCGCAAACGGTATTCTTTGGAGCCGCCTATCAGGTGAGTTTCAAGTATCTTGGAGCGGCGTCGGTGCAGCTCGGGAGTGGCTCGGAGCCTGCGGACCGGATGCAGATTATGGTGAAAGGGCCAGCGTCGCAGAATACCGTTGAAGTTTTCTTTGGCCGGGATGCCTTGCGCACTCCGCTGATCTTCAAGGTGCCGCTGTTGCTGGGTACCTTTTCGATGGAGTTGCAACGTTAAATGCGGATCGCCTTTTTCTCGCCGCTGCCACCGGCGCGGAGCGGGATTGCCGATTACTCCGCCGCCCTGCTTGAGCCGCTGAAGCGGATCGCAGAGGTGGAAGTTTTCGAAGTGCCGCCGGCGGAAGAACGGCTGAAGGAATTCGACGTTCTGCTCTACCAGATGGGCAACAACGCCTATCATTCCGCGATCTACGAATACGCCTTGAAGCACCCCGGCATTGTTGTTCTGCACGAAGCGAACCTGCACCACCTGCACGCCGAGCGGACGATCAAGCGCGGCAACTGGGACGAGTATATGAGCGAGGTGGCCTACGACGGAGGGCCAGTCGCAGAGGCGTTTGCCGCGCGTGTGCGGCGTCTTGAAATCGGCCCCGATTATGAGGGCGTGCCGATGCTACGCCGACTGCTGGAGAGTACGAAAGGCGTGATCGTGCATTCGGATTGTGTGGGCCAATCGGTGCGCGACGCCGGGTATACGGGTCCGCTGGTCAAGATCTGGCATGGTGCCTGGATCGACCGCAACCCGAAGCCACCGTTGCGCGACTTTTACCGGGGCAAACTCGGCCTGAGTCCTTCGACGCCTTTGATTGGTGTGTTCGGTTTTTTGAAGCCTTATAAGCGCATCGCCGAATCGCTGCGGGCGTTTCGGCGCCTGATTCGTTTGCAACCGGAAGCCCGGATGATCCTTTGCGGGGAAGCGCACCCGGAACTCAACCTCGAAGCAATGCTGCATGGGCTGGGCCTCGAAGAGTATGTGCGCGTGCTGGGATATTTGAGCCCGGAAGATTTTCATCATTACCTCGAAGCCTCGGACATCATTCTGAATCTGCGTTACCCGACGGTGGGGGAAAGCTCGGGCACTTTGCTGCGGTCCTTCTCGCTGGGCAAGCCGGTGCTGGTGAGCGACATCGGGAGTTTTCGGGAGTACCCCGATGAGATCTGTCTGAAGGTGCCGGCTCCGCCGGATACGGCCGAAGAAGACACGATTTTTGAGTACCTGAATCTGCTTTGCGGAAGACCGGCATACCGCCGCACTCTCGGCGAGCGGGCCCGCCGCTGGGTGGAGTTGGAATGCCCCTGGGATCTGGCCGCCGCACGCTATGTGGACTTTATGACAGCGGTAGTGGAAGGGCGGCCGCTACAGGCGGCGAGTGCTTTGCCGGAGCCGACACCGGCTGTCGAAGTGCCACCGCAGGACATTCTCACCTGGGCTCAGGATGAGGGCGGTAAGCAGTATACGAATACGCACATCACGCGGCTCACGAAGACGCTTTCGCTAACTCCGGCAGGAGATGCTTCGAAGGCGATTCTTGAGATGGGTGCGTATATGCAGATCACGCCCGCACTCAAGCACAAGCTTGGTTATGGCACTGTGCGGGGTTGTTACTACGGTCCGGCGGGCAGGGTGGATCATCACGAGATAACCGCCGAAGGCGGTGAGACTTTTAGCTGCGACGTCGATCTGTTTGATGCCGAGAAAGACGTCTTCCCTTACGCCGATCAGAGCTTTGACACGATCCTCTGTTGCGAGCTGCTGGAGCACCTGACGGTGGACCCGATGCACATGATGAGCGAAATCCATCGGGTGCTGAAGCCGGGGGGAAGCCTGGTACTAACGACACCGAATATCGCGAGCCACCGGGCGGTGCAGGCGATCCTGCATGGCTACCATCCGAGCTTTTTCCCCGCCTATATCCTGCCGCGCAAAGCGGGTGAAGAGGCTGAGGCTCGACACAATCGCGAGTACACGGCGAAGGAAGTACACCTGCTGTTCTGGGAGACGGGCTTTGAAATTATGAAGCTGGAGACGGGCGAATTTCTCGACGCGCCGCATCCGGAGCAGCACTTCATCGCGCATCTGCTGGAGCACTATAATTTGAGCAACGACCTGCGTGGCGACGGAATTTATTGCGTTGGCCGCAAGGCGGGTCCGGTTCGCAATCGATATCCGGGTTGGCTCTATGCCTGAAATCACTGATTTCGCCGTCGAGGCGAATCAGTTCCAGTTACGCATTGATTGTTCGCTTAGCGGCGGCGCAGCCACAGTGGGTTGCCACTGGGTAGATCCTGAGTCGGGCCGTTTTTTGCGGGAGAGCCCGTGGGTGCAAAGCGATGCGCAAGGCAAGGCGCACTTTGAGTTCGAAGTGCCGATCGCTCCGGGACGCTATCGCTTCTATGTATCGCCGCGAGAAGAGGGCAAAGACTGGGCATACCTGAAGGGCGGGCAATTTCTTTCGATTGATGCGCTGGTGAGCGAGGCAGGCATCGCGGTGGAGCGGCAACAGTTGACGACCACCGGCCAACTGCGGCGGGAGCGCTGGCCGGGAACGATCCGGGAGATTCTGGTAGGGCCGTTTCAGTCGGTCTGGCAGAACCGCCACCTGATGCAATCGATGGTGCGGCGGGACATTGTGGCGCGGTATCGCGGCAGCTTTGCAGATGCGTTTTGGGCATTGCTCAATCCGCTGTTGTTGATGCTGACTTACTACTTTGTGTTTGGCGTTTTTCTGAAGACGCGGTTTCCGGGGGACCCGACGCAGTCTGGCTTTGTGCTGTTCTTTCTGGCTGGAATGCTGCCTTGGCTGGCGATGAATGAATCGCTGGCACGGGCTCCCACTTCGGCGCTCGAGCATCGGAACCTGATCACGAAAGTGATTTTTCCGGTAGAGGTTTTGCCGATCAATCTCACGCTGGCTGGCATGGTGACAGGGTTTACGGCGACGGCGATTTTTCTGGTTTTTTTGCTGGCGACTCGGGGGGCGATTCCAGTGACGGTGCTTTGGCTGCCAGTGCTGCTGATCCCGCAATTTCTGTTTACGGCGGGCCTTTGTTATCTGCTCGCGGCGACTGGCGTTTATGTCCGGGACCTGGTGTATGTGATGGGACTGCTGTTGACGATGTGGTTTTTTTTGACGCCGATCTGCTATCCGGATAGTGCCCTGCCAGCAGAGTTGCTGCCGATCCTGGGCAAGAACCCGCTCTACATTCTGGTGCGGGCTTACAGGGCGATTTTCATTCAGGGGGCGAGTCCAGAGTGGGGCGCGATTGCGAAGCTGTACGGCTTGTCGATCCTGTTGTTTTATGCCGGCTTCGCTGTGTTTCGCAAGGCCCGGCGGGGCTTTGCCGATGTCCTCTAATCGCAGGCCGAAGCACGGGGTGCTGGATTACTTTCTGGGGGCCCGGGCGAATCGGGACCTGCTGGTGATTGAGAAGGATGCGGCGGAGGGTTTGCGGCGGGCGATTGAGTTGGGAACGGCGGCAGTTTTGATTACGGCGAACGAATCGATTCCGGATGAACTGCTGGCGGAGGCGAGAGCGAAAGAGATCGCGATCATCGGACCCGATTCTTACGGGGTGGCGGCTCCGCATGAGGGGATCAACCATAGTTTGAGCCTGTCGCCGATCCTTGCGGGTCGCGTCGCTTTTGTGACGCAAAGCGGAGCGCTGGGGGCGGCGATTCTGGATTGGGCTCATGAGCATCAGGTGGGCTTTAGCGCCTTTGTGTCATTGGGAAAATCGGAGGACATTGGCTTTGGCGATTGCATCGATTATCTGTCGGAAGACCCGCGAACACAATCGATCCTGCTGTATCTCGAGACGGTAAACGATGCGGGCCGTTTTCTATCGGCGGCGCGGGAGTGTGCGTTGCGGAAGCCGATTATCGTTCTCAAGCCGGGCCGTGGGGACGGCAAGAAGGATAGTGTTTTCGATGCCGCCTTCCGGCGCTGCGGGGTGTTACGGGTATCGCGGATGGCGGATCTTTTCTACATGGCGGAGGTGCTCGAAAGACAGGCGCGCCCGAAGGGACCGAGGCTCGCCATCGTGACGAATGCGAATGGCCCGGCCTTGCTGGCAGCGGATGCGCTGCGGCTCGCGGGCGGTGAGATCCATAGCCTGAACGATCTTGGCGGCAGTGCGGGGCCGGAAGAGTATCGAAGGACTTTGCAGACGCTCGGGGCTGACGCGGAGTGTCACGGGATTTTGACCATACTTACTCCACAGCCTGCGACGCGCATTGCCGAGACGGCGAAGGCAGTGGCGGAAGTGGCGGCGAGTACGCGCAAGACGATGCTGGCTTCGTGGATGGGCGGTGAGCTGATGCGATCGGGAGAATCGATCCTGGCGCACGCGAAGATCCCGACCTTTCCTTATGCGGACACCGCCGCACGCGTGTTTCAACGGCTCTGGCAATACTCGACGAGCTTGAGCGGATTGTATGAGACGCCGATGTTTAGCGCCGACATTGTGGATACGACGGAGCTAGAGGCGGAGCTGGATGCGAGGCGCGGCGAGCTGGATGGCGAGACAATCGCGAGGCTGCTTGGCGCGTACGGGATTGAGTTAGTCGCCGGGCCAGTGCCGTCGGGGATTGGATTTACTCTTTCGAGTTATGCCGACCAGAGTTTCGGGCGGGTGATGGAGTTGAGTGCGGCGGGGTTGGGCAAAACGATCTATGAAGATTCGGTGGCCGCCTTGCCACCACTGACCTCAACACTGGCGCGTCGGATGTTGGACCAGATTGAGTTGCGCAAGGCTTGTTCGAGAGAGGCGCTGGCTGGGATGGAGGCAGTGTTGGTTCGTTTTTCGCGGTTGATGAGCGAGATGGCGGTGGTGCGGGCGTTGCGTATTGAGTTGGTGGTGGAAGCGGGTGGGCGGATTCGAGTGCTGTCGGCGAGCGGGGAATTGCAGCCGGTTGGTTTGGCGAAAGAAGATTGGCCCAAGTGTGTGATCCGGCCTTATCCGCAGCAGTATGTGAAGGAGTTGCAGTTGCGGGACGGGAGCGAGGCAACGATGCGTCCGATCCGGCCCGAGGATGAGGCGCGGGTTGTGGACTTTCACAATGATTTGTCCGAACGCAGTGTGTACTTGCGCTATCTACAGTTTCTGAAATTAGAGGAGAGGATTTTGCACGATCGGCTGGCGCGGGTTTGTTTTAACGATTATTCGCGGGAGCTGGCGCTGGTAGTGGAGCAGAAGGGGAAGATTCTGGGTGTGGGCCGATTGCAACGCAATCCGTTGCGGATGGAAGAGGCTGAGGTGGCTTTTCTGGTGAGGGATTCGGCGCAGGGCCAGGGGATCGGGATGGCGCTTGTCGCGAGCATCTGTAGTGCGGGAAGGCAGGAGGGTTTAAAGCGACTTACGGCCGAGTTGCTGGCGGATAACAAGGCGATGCGGACGCTACTGGAGCGGGTCGGGTTTCGCATGCGGATGGCCATGGACGGCCAAACTCTTTTGGCTTCGCTTCCGCTTGAGGCAGACTGAGAAGGGAAGACAACTTGGGCGTTGTTCTTGCAGGTGGGTGGAAGCTTATGTAATTGCCAGAGATCGGTTGGCGGTTTCAGAAGGGGTGCGTTGGCTTCGTTCGGTTTGCCTTGTTGGACGCCCGATTTCATAGGGAGGCGGATGAGGACTGGCATCGAATGAAAGGCTCTTGAGCTGTGAGCGCCCGGGTCTGAGCCGCCGTTGGACTTCGTTCGGTTTGCCTTATTGGTGGCCCGATTTCCTGGGGAGACGAAGCGCACTTTGTCACTGAGCTTGACTTGGCCGGGCGCATTTTCTTCTGGACTGGTATCGAATGAAAGGCTCTTGTTCCGTGAGTGCCTGGGTCTGAGCCGCCGTTGGCTTCGTTCGGTTCGCCTTGTTAGTAGCCCGCTTTCATGGGAAGACGGATGAGCAATTTGTCAGTGCGCTCGATGTAGCCGGGCGATGTCTCTTCTGGGCTGAGCCTCGGAGTGAAGGGGTTTTGGACTTCTTACCTTTCCACAAGCTCTTTTGTCTTTTTTCTGGGGGGACGGTTGGGTTCGATATTTCGGTTTCGGTTGGTGCGGCCCGGAGGGCCGGATCATAGGTGGATCCGGAGGCGAGCATGGAGCAGAGCATTTTCAGATTTCTGTCGGCGATGCCGCGCAAAGCACGGCCGTGGGAGTGACC
>JBKJSR010000619.1:0-3826 GCA_046594355.1 Bryobacter sp. | reverse complement strand
TGATGTAGTCGGTGATCCGGCTGCCGGCCGGCAAGGACGCAATCGTACGAGCCATTCCGAGGGCCTCCAGTCCCTAAAACAGAATAGCATGAAAATGTTCTAAGTGAACAGTATTGGGGCTAGTTGACTCGTGGCAAAGTGATGCTGGGGCCAGCCGGGATCGACTGCGTGTCCAGGATCTCGCCGGATTCGGCATCTATATGGATTGCCGATTGCCCTAAGACATCGCGCACGATGATGATGTCGCCATAGGGGGTGAATTCGAGTCCCTGCGGCTGGATTAATCGCGGCAAAGCGATGCGGCGCAGCACACGCCTCGATTGCGTATCGTATTCATCCAGACCGAAGGTGGAGGGAAAGTTCCAGTAGATCCGGGTACCGGCCGGGTTGATGAGGATCTGTTCCGGGATGATCGGCAGGCCAAGAGTGACGACGCTCGAAGTGTTAGTCAGCGTATCGAAGTAACTCATGCTTGGCTCGGCGGTGTTGAAGTCGTTGAGGCTCGCACCGGCAATGTAGATGGTTGCACCGTCCGGACTCAAAACGGCCGACTGGGGACTGGTGGTGCCGAGGGAAACCTGGGCGCGTTGCTGGCGCGTGACGGGGTCGAAGAGAAACACGAAGCCACGGTCGGTGCTGCTCTCGGGATTGCGTACGACGGCGTAAGCAGTGCGGCCGGAATTCGAGAAAAACAAGGCGACGGGGACAGCCTGCGGATTCAGGCGAAAGGGGATGGAGGCGACGACGCGCTCCGTCTGCGGATCGGAAATTGAGATCTGATTGGAAGTGCCTGCATGCGTGACCCAAATCTCGCCATTGCCCGGCCGCAGCGCGATGTCGCGGGCAAGGACCGGGAGCGCGATGGGACGACCCACCGTGAGCGCCTGCACATTCAGAAGCCGCACGGTGAAGTCAGTGCCCCCGCAGAGGATCGCCACTCGGTTCTCAGCAAGCGCGGCGTTGGCAGTTGAAAAGATGGGGAACGGAAAATCATAGGGATCGCGGGCAATGCGAATCGGGTCGGGGATCTGCAATTCGCGTTCCTCCAATTTTAGCCGTGTGTACTTGCCCGCCGCGCGCTTGGACGTCCAGACCTGAACACGCGAAAAACCCGTGACACCCTGGGCGGGGAAGATTGTGAGTTCGATGAATTGTCCCGTGCCATCGAGGCGATCCACCTGCTGGTTGCGTGCGGCCTGACGCGAGCCGGGACCGAGCAATTCAATGACACCAGCGCTGAGAAGAGTGAGGGAGTGAAGAATGGCGAGAAATTTCATTGGATGTATACCGACTTGGTTTGCCACTGGGTGAACAAGAGCAGCCCACCGTCGAGACCCGAGGCGCTGAATGGAACCGCACGGGTCAACGGTACGATGCCGATACCGAGCATGGCGAGCGAGCCGTCCACCCTTCCTTGGGACAGAGGCAGATTGGCCATCAGATCGGGTGTGAGCAGAAATTCGTTTACACCAGGGGCGGCGAGGCAGGTGACGACCGAAGTGGCGTTGTGTACCGCCGAATAGGCAACCAGTGAGAGCTCGTTCGTGGCATTAAAATCATTGGGCGTGAAAGGGATGCGCAGGATCACGCCGCGGCGGATGCGTTCGATCAGGGCACGACCGCCCCAGGCAAACTGGTTGGTCGAATTGGGCTGGATGCTCGCCTCGCCGATGGTGCCATTGAAGCTCAGGGTTGTGGCATTGGGGAAGTCAAGCTTGGGCAGGCCGACTCCATCATTCACCCGCAAACTGCCGACCATTGCGCTATAGCCGGACTGTGGGGATGTGGAACGGGGGATCTCGACGCTGCCGCTGAAAGGGGTAGTGAGGCGCAAGGATTGGCCTGCATCGAGCGCGATGGTGGAAGGAGGTGTACCGCGCATGGGAGCGCCCCGGAATGCGTTGCCGGAGGTCTGTTGCACCGCGCAGGAGCCGGGCGGCGGATACGAGAACTGCGGATCGAAAGCGAAGGGCGACGCGTCGCGCGTGAGGAAGAAGGCGCGCGCGGATTCGGTTGTATTTTGCTCGACGGTAGTGATGTGTGTATCGACCTGATGCAGCGTGCGATCGAGCAGGATCATGCCCTGGCGGCGGGAATTGCGGATCAGACTGGTGAAGGGATTGAAGGCATCGGTGCAGCGTGCGCCGGCAGTAGCGGCGATGGCCATGGTGACCGTATTCGAGACCACATTGCCCGCTTTAATACGCAGCGGAACATAGCAGCCGAGCGGGGTATCCTCTGGAATGCGCACGACGATCTGATCTACGCCCGCACAACAGGGGCTACGTCCGGCATAGAGGCGTACAGCATCGCGTTCGCCAATGGTGATCGTAACGGGCACCTCCAGATTGACAGCCGTGGGTGCGACATTGTCGGCAAAGGGCACGCGGCCAAGACCGGTACCCCAGATGGTGATCACCTGTCCACGGGCCGCCGAAGTGTCAAGCGAGTTGACCGGCTGGGCTAACTCCGTATTGAAATTTTGCACAACGGCGGGGCCGAAGCCCCCCGAGGATATGGCGTAGATTCCAGGAGCGTTTTCGACGACTTCGACCTGCACCGAAGCGCTGATACGTCCATTGAAGCCGATGCGCAACGACGTAGCGCCAAGCGGAGTATTGGAGGGCAGAATCGCGTTGATCTGGTTGGCCGAGACAAAAATGGGGATGGCGGAAACGCTGGTACCAGCCTGCGTGACCGAGATGTTGACGCCGTTGAAATTGGGTGAGAGCGGAAAAGCGCTTACGGTGGCGGGTGTTAACGGCCCGATATTCGAGCCAAAAATGGTGAAGACGCTACCGCGGGCAATGCCGGCGTTGGGTAGACCGGGAGGCGCGAGACTGGCCGAATTCAGCACGCCGCGATAAACGATGACGGGCTGAGTGGCAAGTTGCGCCCAGGCAAGCAAGGGGAGGCTTGCGAAAAGAGCAAGAAAGAGATGCATCCCTCCCTAATTTACACTGACGCTGTCACTTTGCTGAAGCAGGACGCTAAACTGTAAGTTCCCTCACATGTTGCAAGCAGGAATTGTTGGGTTGCCCAACGTAGGCAAGAGTACGCTCTTTAACGCATTGACGAAGTCGCGAAAGGCGATGGCGGCGAATTATCGCTTCTGCACCATCGAGCCCAATGAGGGCATGGTGACGGTCCCGGACGCTAGGCTGGCGGTGCTCAGCGATCTATCGGGATCGGAAAAGCTGATCCCCGCCGTCTTCCAGTTTGTCGACATCGCCGGTCTGGTTGCCGGCGCAAGCAAAGGCGAAGGGCTGGGCAACCAGTTTCTCGCGCACATCCGCGAAGTGGATGCGATCGTGCAAGTGGTTCGCTGCTTTGAGAATTCAAACATTGAACACGTGATGGATACGGTGGATCCGGTGCGCGACATCGAGATCGTCAACACGGAACTCTTGCTGGCCGACATGGAGAGCGTTGAGAAGCAAAAGGGCAAGCTGCAGAAGCTCGCCCGTAGCGGCGACAAGAAAGCGGCGGGGACGCTGGACCTGATTGCGCGCCTGGAGCCGCATCTTTCGAGCGGCAAGTATGCCGTGACGATGGAGATGACAGCGGAAGAAAAAGCGCTGGCCAAGCCGCTGTTCCTGTTGACGAACAAGCCGACGATTTACGCTTGCAATGTGGCTGAGGGCGATCTGGCAGACCCGGAAGCAAACCCCTTTGTGGGCCAGGTGCGTGAGTATGTTGCGGCCCATCATGAGACCAGCGCCGTGATTGTCTCGGCCGAGATCGAAGCGGAGATCGCGATGCTGGAGGCGGAAGAAGCCGCAGAGTATCTCGAAGGATTGGGCGTAACGGAGAGTGGTGCGGGGAA